>DAIDBB010000565.1 GCA_027310325.1 bacterium
TCCCCAACTCAATATCATAGTTCTCAAGGTAAGCTATCTTTACCTCCTTCTTCAGGGACTCCTTTATTTGGAAGATCTTTTTGATCATCTCCTTGCCGCCTTGGTCCTGAGGGTGGGCCTTTCCGGCATAGACGACCTGGACGGCCCCCATTTTCGATGAAATCCTCCTTAGCCTTTCGAGGACATGGAAAAGCAGGTCAGCCCTTTTATAGGTGGCGGCCCTCCTGGCGAACCCTATGGTAAGAGAATCCGCGTCCATCCCGGCGTTGGTCTGACGGTTAACATGCCGGATCAGCCTTTTCTTCACGCTTGCATGGGCCTCCCATACCTCGCCTTTGGGGATGCTAAGGCCGTAACGGAGGCTAAAGTTGTCCTGCCTCCAGCCGGGGATATAGCGGTCGAAAAGCCCGGCGAAAGGCTCGGAAACCCATGTGGCGGCATGGACGCCGTTCGTTATCGCATCTATCACGTAGCCCCTGAACATGAGGCTTGCGGTCTCGCCGTGCCTCTTTGCAACTCCATTTATGTAATGGCTCAAGTTAAGGGCCAGGAAGGTCATATTAAGTACACCCTCGCAGCAGAATACCTCCTTCATCTCGTATATTTCTCTACGCCCGAGGACGCGGTTCACAAGGTCCATGGGGAACTGGTCGTGTCCAGCATCTACCGGTGTGTGGGTCGTAAAAACGCACCTTTTTCTTACGGCCTCGACGTCGTCGTGGTTGAAGGTACTCCTTCCGGCCTTTTTGGCCTCTTCGTCGAGGAGTTCGAGGGTTAAGAGGCTTGCATGCCCTTCATTCATGTGGAACCTTTCTATAGCGCCGTACCCGAGGGCTCTTAGCATCCTGACTCCCCCTATCCCCAAAATAGCCTCCTGACAGAGCCTGTAATGGCCGTCTCCGCCGTAAAGCAGATGAGTTATGGTCCTGTCCCATTCGGAGTTTTCCGGGAGATCGGAGTCGAGAAAATACACCGGTACGCTGAACCCGCCTACCCCCTTGACCACGTACCTCCAGGCCCTTAGCTGAATGGCGCGACCCTCTATTGTCACATCGACCCTCTGGGACATCTCTTCCAGGAAGTCCTCCACCACCCATTCCGCCGGCTCCTCTACCTGCCAGCCGGTCGAGTCGAGCCTCTGGTAGAAGTAACCCCTGCGGTAAAGGATGGTTACCGCCACCATGGGGACCTTAAGGTCAGCCGCGGAGCGGTCCGTATCGCCCGCAAGGACGCCCAGGCCGCCGCTATAAGTCGGCATTCCGGCCTCAAGGCCTATCTCCATGGAAAAATAGGCTACGGCGGCAGTTCCCGCGGAGGTCCCCTCGGCAAGGTAAAACCTTTCAGGTTCCTTTTCGAACTTCTCCCTGCACCCCGGACTGCAGAAAAAATAAGTCCTTCCACCGTATTCCGTCTTCTGGGCGCCGGTTTCGTTTATTTTCATCCTGCAGACTGGATCTATGGCCATAAACGCCTCTTGGTTTCACTTTCGTAAATAAGAAAAACAGTTGGACGTTCAATTGCCAATGTGAAATTCATTTCTCTTCTCTTTTAGCCTTTTTTCCTGAGGCAATCTTCCCTGAAATAACAATCCCAAAGGCCTTCGCCTTTTTCCTTATTTTTTCGATATCCATTTAGTCCTCTAACAGGGTGTTGAAAAAGTCCGTCCAGGACTTTTTCAACTACGATTTGTCCGGAGTGAATCCGTACAAATCTTACAAATTGCCCGACTTTTTAAGTCTCGCAATTTGGCAACCCGTCCGTGGGTTGCCTTAGCAGGCTGTTTTTCAACAGCCTGCTAGTCCTCCCCGAAAGGTCTGAAGTTCAGGCGGGCAGTTTATCGTCATACCCAGGACCCGGTACTGTGCCCCTGGTCGCAATGCGCCACCCTGGGCACCATGAAACGGCTCATCATAACGCTCACCACCTTCCAT
>DAIDBB010000576.1 GCA_027310325.1 bacterium
TCGCCGAACCATGGGCTTTTAATTCGGGCCTTCTAGAGGACCAGTGCGCGGAGCCAAAAAGCCCGGAGGTCCTTCTCTCGACCGCCGCGGCCGCCTTTTTCTGGTCAGCGAACGAAAAATGTATTATGTACCTGTTCCACCTCCAGCGGAGGAGGTCGAGATAAAGCGTAATCCTCGACGGCCTCGAGTAGGGGACGAGACCCGCTGAAGGCGTCGGATCGAACGTCACCCATCCCGCTCCATCGATGTACGCCTCGACCCAGCTGTGCGCGTCTTCCTGTCGGACGATAAAATAATTTCCGAGGCCGTTCCACTCACCCTGAAGAAATCCGGTCACGATCCGCGCGGGCACGCCGGAGGCCCTTAGAAGGATCACCATCGCTGTCGCGTAATGCTCACAGAAACCCTGTCTGGAGTAAAAAAGGAAGTCATCAAGGGGGCTTTTCCCGTAAACCCTGGCCGGGTCAAGGGTATACGTGTAATGGGTCTTCAGGTACTTCTCTATGGATTGGGCCTTGCCCGAATCCGTCTTTTCCTCCTTGGTGATCTCCGCGGCAAGGGTTTTTATGCGGGGCCCCAGGGGGTCTTTTTCGATATAAGAGGCGTCACTGTACTCCGGCCGGACTTTGTCGGATCCAGCATCCTGTTTAGACAGGTCGGAGACCGCCCTGTATTCTATCCTGGAGTACGGAGTTGAGGGGAGCCGTATCGAGCCGGCCGCATCCACCCAGATGTTCGGAAAATCGCCTTCGATGGAAATGGCGCGCGAGGCAGCGAACAAAACGTCCGTATCGAGCGGTTCAAGGAGTATGTTCTGTTCAAGGATATCAGGTCCTTTTGCCGCCTTTCGCGCGATATTAAACGCTCCTCTGGCGTCTTTCCTCAGGACCTCTTCTCCCCGTATTGTCTTGCTCCATATCTTTCCGTCATAGCGGTCAAGGGCATTACCTCTGAAATAGATGAGTTTTGTTGGGGCCTTGTGTAGCTCGACGCGCATGACTATGGTAGAGTCTTTTTTAATCGGTCCAAGCTCGTCGAGGTCAACGCTTGATGAAAAGCCGGTCACCTTTATCTCCTCGCCGGTCTTTCTTTCGAAAAAACCTGCGCCCATGCGGGGCAGGATGAAAAAAAGGACGGACGCCATAAACATCGAAATGGTTGAAATCACGACGATCGAAAGAAAGAACCTGATGCCGAAGACCGCCTCCGCCCGTGGGAAGATGTTGGGGTCCTCGTAATCAGAGGCCTCCCTGAGAAAGTCCTTTTTTATGTTGAAGATTATCATCGCCCAGATCCCGCCTATTATGAAGAGGAAGAGGACGAGGAAAAAAATGGGGCTGACGGTCGATGCGGCGGCCGCGAGGACCTGGAAAAACACTATGACGTAGACCAGCAGGTAATCCCGGTTGCTCTTGAGGTCGAATAGCTTTAGCACAAGGAGCACGGTGAGGAACATCGACAGGGTCGCTATGACGCTTCCTGAAACAAAAACGTATCTGATGATAAATACAGCGAGGACCGATATTGCGAGAAGGTTCCAGACGACGCCGCTTAATATCTCTTTTCCCTTTATGTTCAAAACGAGCGTAAGTACAGCCGCTCCGCTCATGATGAATATGAAAGGAAGCTCTACCGATTCGACGAGTACTGTCGCGAGGATCCCGACGGACGCAAGGAAATAAGTGATGAGAATGGTGTAGGTTGAGAAATCGGTTTTTCTCATCTGTCTCTAATGCTGCCGGCTTACTATGCGCACTCCGGGGATGCCTGGTACATCAACCGGTCCTATGACCGCGAGGAGCCCCAGTATCCTCCAGAGGTGGTCGCGCCCGCTGCCGGGTCTTATCTCCCCGGTAAGTGTCTTTAAGCCCACCGAGTAGTTCTTTTCTATGTAATGGTTTGCGATCGTGGCGCATTCGTCAATCATTTCTTCAAAGGCCGCCGCGTCGTCAGTTGGATAGTTGTCGAGTATGAGCACAATCCCTGGCTCCGATTCACGCGCGAATTCCTTCACCAGGAGCCTCGTTTGCCTGGCGGCCGACCTCCAGTGGATGAAACGCGAATCGTCCCCGGCGGTATAATCCCTCAGCCCGAAAAGGTCCGCGCCGCCACCTTTTCCGGAGGCCTTCCCTTCAGCTTCTTTGACGGCAGGGGCCTGCGTATGGGCGCCTTTCATGAAGGCCTTGACCGCCGGATAGACCAGGACCGTGTCTCTCGCTGGCTCCTCTTTCCCCTTTATGAAAAGCCCGAAAGGATAGTTCGTATAGACCTTAAGCCCCTTAAGTTCATGCCTGCCCCGCTTTTTAAATGAGTTTGTAACGGTCCTGACCGTCTCTCCCATCGGGTCGAGCTTGAGCACGTAAGCGCGTCCTCCCTCGACCACATCCTGCTCAATTTCCTTTATATTGAATGAGAACGAAGGGAAGAGCTTTTTACGGTTTTCTATCTTAAGCCTGACCTGGATCGGGGTCCCCTTGAAGACGCGTTCCGGAAGGGTCCTCGTTACCCTTATCCCGCGTAGAGTTGATTCCGAAAGTATCCCTGACGTTATGATAAGGGAGAGGAGGGTCGCCAGGACCAGGTAAAGAAGGTTATTCCCCGTATTGATGGCGGCGATGCCGATAAGAAAGAGTATGCCTATGAAGAATTTTCCTTCGGTGGTGAACGACAGGGACCTGGGCGGCTTCAGGAAGGAGCGTTTTGATATTCTTTCTTTTTTGCCGAAGACCTTAACTGCGATGAACGTAAGCCACGGCAGGGGTATAGATATGGCGCGTAGGTTCATTCTTTTATACGGTTTAAGGGGTCAGACCGGGACGCCAATGCGCGCTACTATCTCTTCAAGGAGGGCCTGCGCGCCGTCTACTCCTTCGCCGGGGCCTGTCTCCAGCGTGATGATCCTGTGCGCGAATACCGGCGCGGCGAGGCCCTTTATATCGTCCGGCACGCAGTAATTCCTGCCCAGGAGAACGGCCCTTGCCTGTGCGCACCTGTAAAGGGTCTTGGCGGCCCTGGGGCTTGCGCCCAGCCTTATGCCCTTGTGTGATCTCGTCGCGGCGGCTATCTCGAGGATATATCCGACGAGGTCCTCATCGACCCTGGCCAGATGAACGAGTTCCTGCATCTCCATAAGGTCTTCAGTGGTTACGACAGGCTCGAGCTCCTGCAGCATAAGGGCCGGGTCTTTCGACTTTATTATCTCCCTTTCATAATTACTATCGGGGTATCCCATCTTGATAGACATCGTGAACCTGTCGAGCTGGGATTCAGGCAGCGGAAACGTGCCCGAGTATTCGAGCGGGTTTTGTGTCGCCAGAAGCATGAAAGGGGTAGGGAGCGGGTACGTGACCTTGTCGACAGATACCTGCCTGTCGCTCATGGCCTCCAGAAGCGCGCTCTGCGTCTTTGGGGT
>DAIDBB010000587.1 GCA_027310325.1 bacterium
CCCTATGGATCTGCCTCTACCGCGTAAAGCCGAGGGCCTGGCAAGTTCATACGCATCAGGCAGCACTTTAACCGGCTTATTCTCAGCCAGAGACGAAAAAACCGCTTTCGTTTGTTGGGGAGACCCGTAGATGGAGATCAATATCAAGGATTTATTCCCACCGTAATCGCGGTAAAGACCGAAATCAGACCTCACCGCGACACCATCCACCTTGAGTGTTTTTATCATGACGCCTCCTCAGTTAATGTCGTACCAGCGTCCGGCGTCAGGATCTATCACCCTTATGCCGACACGGTATGTACTGGTCGTGATCTCCCTGTCATCCTCAACCCGGATGCTTTCCTGCCTTTCGGAATAGCCCTTCATAATGATAAATCCTCCGTCGGGCTTGAGAACCCTGCCATTCAAGAACCCTGCCGTTATAAGTGAGACCAGATGCCCTTTCCTTAAAGGAAACATGGGACTCAGAGTCTTTGAAACCTGCTTATCCTTGAAAAAGGCCTTGATCCTGCCCTTTACCTCTTCGCGCAGGCCTTTTATCTCTTCATCTGTGATAATGACATCCCCTTCAAAGAGCGAAGGACCGTCAGTTATCGGCACACGATAGCAGGGCATTTCTTGAACCTCGTCCATATAAGGATACGGAGGTACCGGAATAGGGTCGCCGGAGTCGGAACGGACCGCCTTCTTGCTTCCGAAAAGAACCACCTGCTTGAATACAGGGAATTCGTCCTGGACTATCCTGAAAACGGTGCAGTCCTTGAAATAGGACGCGATCCAGATTCGGTGCTTCTCGTTCTCCAGGATGTGTTCAGGCACTATAAAGACGAGAATCCCGTCCCGGCAGAGCCACTTTACGCTGTGCTTGAGAAATAGCATCTCTTCCCTTTCACCGTTACCTGCCGAGTCATAGGGCGGATTCAGCCACAAAAGGCCGAAGGCCCCCTCAGGCTCTATCTTCACGTTGAAGATGGAGCCCTGGACGGTCTCGCTTAA
The DNA here is from genome assembly GCA_027310325.1 of bacterium. Classification (GTDB taxonomy): domain Bacteria; phylum Desulfobacterota; class GWC2-55-46; order GWC2-55-46; family GWC2-55-46; genus JAKAIQ01. The sequence goes on from DAIDBB010000587.1 coordinate 997, forward strand.
CACCTGAGAAGCTCTGGCCGCCCTTTCAACGTCCAGCTCCATACCCCAGGACTTATTTCCTCTTCCTATACGAAGGAAAACTTCTAAAAGCGCCCTCCCTTCTCCGCAACACGGATCCAGCAGATGTATGCGCTTTTTACCGTAGTTATCCTTCCCATAGAGACATCCCTTGATCGCCTCAAGCGTCTTCTCAGTGGTCGGATAAAACCCCATTTTCTGCTGCGACGCCAACCTCGCCATGTTCACCTCCTTCGATAAAAAAAAGAGGGGATAAATATCTATCCCCTCGCTCTTTACC
>DAIDBB010000016.1 GCA_027310325.1 bacterium
GGGTAAAGACCATCACGGCGATGAACACCCCACCCAGGAACCTGGGATTGGTAAATCTTTTAATCATTTATTCTTTCCTCCTGTTCTATATCTACCGCTCACACCTTCCGGCGGTCTAAGGACCCTGAAAAACTGCCTCCCTTTAATAAAACATATTATTCGATTAATTGAAAGTGAAATTGATTTATTTTTTGGCGAACCAGGACATAGGGTCTCTCGGCATACCCCGCTGGCGTATCTCGAAATAGAGTCCCGAGGAATTTGTGGGGCCGGTATCCCCGACATAGCCTACCTCGTCCCCCTTCCTTACGGCATCCCCACGCTCTTTGAGGGCCTTGGAGAGATGCGCGAAAAGGGTGTAAAAACTGCCGCCGTTATCTATGATAAGCACAAGTCCGTACCCTTTGAGCCAGCCCACGTATATTACCTTACCGTCATAGACGCTCCTTACCGGGGCGCCGACCGGCGCCTCGATAATAACGCCGTTATTGAAGGTCACTGTCCGGAATTTCGGATGTTTGACCCTTCCATAGAAAGAAACGACATTTCCTTCCACGGGCATCCTGAGTTTTCCCTTCATCGAAGCGAAGCCTCCGGTCCCTGCCGGCGGCTCGACCGGGGACTCGACCTCCTCGGGTCTTAATTTATTCAGTAGCTCGGTAAGGTCCAGGGCCGCCTGTTCAAGCTCTTTTATGTTCCTTTCCCGGCGCTCTTTATCCTGCTTTATGCTCGCCAGGAGCTCGGCCTTTTCCCTGCGCACCCCTTCAGCCTCGTTCTTTTTTGAAAGCGCCGCCTGACGGGTAACGCCCATTTCCCCGTAAAGCTGATTGAGCCTTGCCTTTTCGGTCTTGAGCTTAAGGAGGTTCTTCTCATAGCTGTCGATAAGCCTTAAGTCCGAATCCATTATCATGGTAAGATATTTATGTTTCCTGCCGAGGTCCGTTGAAGAGTCCGCTGAAAAAAGCACCCTTACAAGCTCTCCCTGCCGCATCTCGTACATGGCCTTGAGCCTCTGCTTGAGCAGTCCCGAGAGCGCCTTTCTCTCCTTTTCAAGACCGTTTATATTTCCGTTCGCGGCCTCTATATTCCTTCGCGTTACGCCAAGCGACGTCTCAATAAACTTGAGCTCCTCCCTTTTTTCAACAAGGCTCTTATTTATCCTCTCCATGTCCCCCAGGATCGAGCCTTCTTTTTCGGCAATGGTCTTAAGGTCTTTTTTCTCCTCTCTTATCCGCTTTTTTACATCCTCGAGCTTCTTTTCTTTTTTGATGATTTCTCTTTTTGACGCGCTTAAGGCGCAAGTGGGCATCGAAAAGACGATAAGAGGGGCCAGGATTAACGGTATAAATGATCTTTTCATACCTTAAGGAACCTGCCCATTGAGACAAGGCTTCCGGCCACCCCCATGCATACCCCGGAGAACGCAAGCGCGAGTATCACCATTGGAAGCGGCATAGGGACGTTGGCGATGAAGTTGAAGTAAGGCGGTATCCTGGAGAGGATAAAAAACCTGGCCCCCGCGAGAACGACAAAGGCCAGGAACCCGCCGGCAAGCCCCTGAACGACCCCCTCTATGAAAAAAGGGACCCTAATGAACATATCCGAGGCCCCCACGAGTTTCATGATCTCTATCTCTTCTTTCCTGGCGTATACGGCAAGCCTTATCGTATTTGATATTATAAATACCGTTGCCGCAGCAAGAAAGACCCCGACCATCGTCGCGGCCGCTTCAAAAAACTTCAGGAACGACGAAAATTTTTCTACCCACTCCTGGCTGTACTGTACCTCCTCGGCCCAGGGCATGCGTTTAAGGCTTTCGACGACCGACTTCACCTTTCCCGAGTCCAAGTACGAATCAAGGACCCTTACTTCGAAGGAAGCCGGAAGGGGGTTGGCGTCCACGCCCTCGAGGATGCCCTCGTGTCCCTTGAGCTCCTCTTTTAGTTCCCTCAAGGCCCTCTCCTTTGATACGTATTCGACCGACCTCACCCCCGGTATGAGAAGGACGCTCCCTTTAAGCCTCTCAGGGCCGTTATTCATGAAGCCGTCTTTTATATAGACCACTATGTGGGTCCTGTCGCCGAGGGTCTTTACAACGCCGTTAAGGTTTATAAAGATGATTAGGAATACCGAGAATATGGCAAGCGCAATGCCGAGGGTCATGGAAGTGAGCGCAGTGGTAACGACATTTTCCCTCAATGAGCGTAACGCGTCCTTAATGATGTACAGAAGGCTTGATCTACCGCTCATTGTTCCAGTATCCTCCCGTCCTTGAGCAAAACGGTCCTCTTGGCGTATTTTTCCAGGAGGCCTTTGTCGTGAGTGGCCATGACTACCGTCGTCCCCTTGTTATTTACCTCCTTGAAAAGCTCTATCGTCTCGCAGGAAAGCACCGGGTCAAGGTTGCCGGTGGGCTCATCCGCGAGTATTATGGCCGGTTCCTTTACAAGGGCCCTCGCTATCGCCACCCTCTACTGTTCTCCGCCGGAAAGGGCGAGCGGCTTGAAGTTAGCCCTGTGCTGAAGCTTTACGTAAGAAAGCGTCCGAAGGACCCTGTTTTTTATCTCCCTCGGGTTCGTGCCCATCACCTTAAGCGACAGTGCGACGTTTTCAAAGACGGTTTTATTGGGCAGGAGCTTGAAGTCCTGAAAGACAAATCCGATCTTTCTCCTCAAAAGAGGTATCTCGCGGGGCGGGATCTTATAATAGTTCATCCCGTCTATTATGATATGACCCTCTGTGGGGGCTTCGGAGCCGAACATGATGTTAAGGAGGGTGGACTTGCCGGCTCCGCTCGGGCCTGTTATGAACAAAAACTCTGCTTTGGCGACCTTGAGCGTTATATCTTTAAGAGCCGTCACGGCGCCATCGTAACTCTTCGAGACATGGAAAAGCTGTATCATAGGCGGCGCGTTGTCCCTTTAATGACATGAAAAATCATGTTTCCATCGATCGTTCATTGCCGGGAAACGTATTTATTATCACAGCAGCCGTATTTTATGTCAAGGGTTACTTACTATCTTGACGCTTGATGCGAACTTAATTTATGGAAATAAAAATAAGCCATCCGCTAATCAGGATGGCTTATTCCAGGAACGGCAACCTCATTTACGTTCTAAATGGCGGGGCCGACGGGACTCGAACCCGCGCCCTCTGGCTTGACAGGCCAGCGTTATAACCGACTTAACTACGGCCCCCCTGTTTATGAACGCATAACTCAAAACTACGGCTTGAACTACGCGGGCTTCCTGGTAGGCGGAACAGGGATCGAACCTGTGACCTCAGCCTTGTAAGGGCTGCGCTCTCCCAACTGAGCTATCCGCCCGCACGTGAAAAATGGATCTGCTTCAAACCCGCTTGAAAAGGAATCCCCGTCATGGATGACGGGGATTCCAACGTTTTTAACAACTTTCACCGCGTTTGTCAAGCAAATAAAGGCTATTGCAGGACCTTCTTGACGATTAAGCTGAAAAACTCTTATTCCTTCAATGCCTGGCCGGGCTACGGCCCTATCAATGCCTGACGACACTCTCGTCCTGAACAGGCTGCTGAGGGGCCTGTTCCTTCTCGAAGGGCGCCTTTGTCTCCTTGAAGATATCTTCTCTGCCCTTCACGTTCAAGGC
>DAIDBB010000033.1 GCA_027310325.1 bacterium
TCCTCGTAGTAAGCGAGCTATCTCGGCTCGGCAAGTCTATGGTAGAAGTTATTTCGCTGTTAAGCGACCTGGCTAAAAAGGGAGTACAGGTCTATGCCGTGAAAGGCGGCTATTCGCTCGATGGCTCGATCCAAAGCAAAATTCTTTCTATGGTATTGTGCATGGCTTCTGAGATAGAACGCGACCTTATCAGCCAACGTACCAGAGAAGCCCTCGCCAGAAAAAAGAAAGAAGGGATCAAGCTTGGTAGACCCAAAGGTCCGGGCAAAAGTAAGCTCGATGATAAGCTTCTTGAAATAAGAAATTTTTACGAGAAGGGTGTATCTATTGCCTCGATTGCCAAAATTTACGTGTAAAAGTCAAGGACCTTCCGGACAGTCAGCACCTCTCCGGTCGTGATGTTTAAGCCGCTTTTTGCGGTGCCAGTTTCTTGCCCGCCTCTATGGTCTCGATCGGCCTTCTGCCCATGTTGCGATAACCCCTGTGAGGCCGTTCGTTATTGTAGTAGGCAAGCCAAGTGTCGAGGTCGGCCTGCAACTCCTCTACCGTAGCGTAGAACTTGTTCCTGAAAGCCTCCCTGAAGAACTCATCGAGGACCGTCCTGTTGAACCGCTCGACAAAGCCATTGGTCCTGGGCCTTGCCACCTTCGTCCTTCGATGCTCGACTTCGTTAAGCTCCAGGAATATCTGGTATGGGTGGATCATGGGCCTGCCGCAGTATTCCCTGCCGTTATCCGTAAGGACATGCTCAACCTTGAGCCCATGCGCCTCGTAGAAAGGCAGCACGTGGTCGTAGAGCACGTCCGCGGCCGTCTCAGGAAGCTTCGAGGTATAGAGCTTGCCGAAGGCGTAGGAGCCGTAGGTATCAACCACGGCCTGAAGATATATCTTGCCCACGCCCTTCATCACGCCAACCATGAAGGTGTCCTGGCTTAAGAGATAGCCGGGATAGAGGCTCTCGACGTTCCTTTCCCTGAAGCAAGGGTTGGCCTTCTCAAGAAGCCTTATCTGCTCCTCGGTAAGCTCTATCTCTGTTCCGGCCCTCAACTCCTCAAGCCTGAGAATCCGCTTGTACTTGCTCTCAAGCCCCTCCTTGAGCCAGATGTTCCTAACGGTCGAAGGGCTTACCTGTATGCCGACAAGACGAAGGTTATCCGATATCTTCACCTGCCCCCACGCCGGGTGTTCTACGGAAAGCTTTATGATCTTCTCTTTGACCTCGGCAGGGGTCTCGTTGGGGAAGGTCCGAGGGATCGGCGGGCGGTCCATGAGGCCCGAAAAGCCTTCCTCCTGAAAGGCCCTTTTGTACTCGTAGAACTGGCTCCGGGATACCCCGCGCCTGCGGCACGCCTCCGAGACGCTCCTGAGCTTCTCGGCAAGTTGTAGCAGTGTAAGCTTGTTCTGTGCTATCTTCTCTTTGGCAGTCATGTCTTCTCCTCCTTGGTTTGATGGTTTCTGGCGAAAACATCTTAACCGAAGAGGAAGGCTGACTGCCACTTCCTACTCTAAAAACTGTAGGGAAAGATATTAACTTTTACAGATAA
>DAIDBB010000040.1 GCA_027310325.1 bacterium
GTCGTAATGGTGTATGAGGATGTACTTCTTAAGCATCGGGAACGTCCACCTTAAAAGCGTAAGGGCCAGTATCACGGCCGCGAAGCCGGATAGGAGCGCGCCGGTGACGAAGTATGGGGCGAAGACGGTCTTGCTGTAGCCGGGCACGATCGAAAGCGCGAAGTCCCAGGAGACTATGCTGTGGACCGATACGACGAGCGGCATTATGAAGGAGGCGAAGAACATGCTCGCCTTGGACTGCAGATGCCACTGCCTGTCGGTGCCGCGCCACCCGAGAGACATGGCCTTGTAGAACTTCTTCCTCCATCCGGTCGTGCTCTGGCTAAGGGACGCGAAGTCCGGTATCATGCCGAAGTAGAGGAACACGAGGGAACTGGTGAAGTACGTGCCTATGGCAAAGACGTCATACGTGATCGGCGACTGGAAGCTCACCCAGATCTTCCTCTGGTTCGGGTACGGGAACGTCCAGTAGAAGTTCCAGGGCCTGCCCATGTGGATGAAGACGAAGAACGCGACGACCATGAGGGCCAATAGCGTCATCGTCTCCGCGCTCCTCGCTATGGCCCTTCTCCACGGGGTCTCCGTTATATAGAGCATGGCGGATATTAGCGTGCCCGCGTGGGCCACCCCGACCCAGAAGACGAAGTTGACGAGGTACACCCCCCAGACGACCGGGACGTTAAGGCCCGTGACGCCCTGGCCGACGTATATCTGGTAGAGCCAGGGGACGAGGTAAAGCGCTATGGAGCCGAAGATGAAGAAGCCCAGGACCAGGTAGTACTTCGGCCCGGTCTTCGTCATGAACTTAATGATGTCCTCGTTTACGCCTTTATACGTAAGGTCGCTGTTACGTTGATGGTCCATCTTTCATCACCCTTTTTAGGTAGACAACGTTAGGGCCGGCGTTCTTTTCTTCCAGAAGGAGAAACCTTCTCGGGTCCTTTGCGAGCCTTGCGACCTCGCTGTCGGGGTCATAGATGTCTCCGAAGGCCATCGCCCCGGTCGGGCACGCCTGGACACAGGCGGGCATGACGTCGCCGTCCTTCAAGGGCCTCTTTTCGTCCTTTGCCCTGTCCTTGGCGGCCGTTATCCTCTGTATGCAGAACGTCCCCTTCTCCATTACGCCCATCTCCCTTACCGTGACGTCCGGGTTGTACTGCTGGTCGAGGGGCTTATCGCGTTTGTATGAGAACCAGTTGAAGCGGCGCACGTCGTAGGGGCAGTAGGTTGCGCAGGTGAAGGTGCCGACGCAGCGGTTGTAGACCTGCGTGTTGAGCCCGTCCTGATTGTGGTAAGTCGCGAAGACGGGGCAGCCGATCTCGCACGGGGCGTTGTTGCAGTGCTGGCACATTATCGGGATGAACTTGACCTTTAAGTCGGGATATTCGCCCTCGTAGTACTTCTCTACCCTTATCCAGCTCATGTTCCTCGCAATGGCGCAGTTGTCCTTCCCGACCGTCTGGAGGTTGTTCTCGGCGTAGCACGCAACTACGCACGCCTGGCAGCCGTTGCACTTGTCGAGGTCTATGACCATGGTCCAGCGGTAGTCGTATTTCTTATAATAACCGGGAACGCGGTACGACTTTAGGCGTTCCTGGATCTTCTGCATTATGCCGGCCAATTAGCTTACCTCCTTCTTCATTTTCCGGAACTCTTCCGGGGATATTGTTTTTACTATATCCCTGCCCATGTCCCTCGTGGTCCCGGCGAGCTTTACGAGCTTGCCCGGCGCCGAGCTTGCGGAGACCCTTACGCGAGTTGAATTCAGGGCCACCGCCCCGCTCCTCGGGTCCTCCTTGTTGGGGAGTATCTCTATGGGGTTTACTCCCCTTCCCTTCGCGTATCTCCCGTAAAGTTTATGCCCCTGGCCTATCGGCATCCCGATGGTATCGGGCCTGATGCCGGGGTGGATAAAAAGAGGGGAGTCGATCTTACCGGCCGGGGACTCGACGGTTACCATGTCGCCTTCCCTTAAGCCGAGCCTGGAGGCGGTCTTCGGGTTCATCTCGACCCAGGCGTCCCAGACGACGGTAGTAACGGGGTCCGGCAGTTCCTGGAGCCACGGCAGGTTCGCTCCGCTTCCATCGCGGAACCCCGCCTGCGGATAAAGGACGAGATAGAAGGGATAGTCCTTTTCATTGCCTTCAAAGGCCGCGGGCTTGGATGAAAGATAGGGCTCTACGCCTCTTGGGGATACGGCCGAGGACTTTTTCGCGGGCCCTTCCCTGGGCCACCATCCTCCTGCGGCAAGAAGATTTATCCAGAAGCGGTCGAAATCAGGGGCGCTGGAGGCCATCTCCCGGTTCCTCGAGTAGAGCCCTTTCCATGAATCCTTGAGGTACAGATCAAAAGAATGCGACTTTAATCTCGCGGCCACACCGCCGCCTAACCCTTTGGAAACGGCGAGTATCGTGTCCCCGAGGCTCTTCGTCGAGTATAGCGGGCTTACCACGGGCTGCTGCAACGTTGCCACGCGAATGCCTACCGAAGGCTCGGAGAAGTCGTCGCCCCAATCCTCCAAAGAAGTGTGCGATGGAAGAATGAGGTCCGCCATGGCCGTGGTCTCGTCCATGAAGCTCGAGAAGCTCGCGATGAACGGGACCTTCTTAAAGGCCTCTTCGACCCCCGCGCTCTTCGGGGCCGTAAAGACCGGGTTCGTATCGTAAACGAGAAGGGCCTTAACCTTGGAGTTTGACGCGGCCCCGGAAAGGGTCGAGAGCCTGCGGTTGAAATCGAGCCTGCCGCCGTTTATGAAGTTCTCGGGGTTAGGCACGACAGTGCCGTCCGAGTCGAGATTTCCCGCAAGGTGGTTAAGGATATTTACCGCTACGATCCCGGAGATACCGTTTTCATAGCCCGAGAGTTCGTCCCCGCCTATGGCGAGGCTCGGGCGGTTCCCGGTAAACTCCTTCGCTATCCTTTCTATGCGGGACTGCTCGACGTCGGTTATCCCGGCCGCGTCCTTCGGCGTAAATTTTTCGATGAGCGCCTTCCAGCTCCCGGCGTCCCCGCCCCTGTAGTAGCCCTTCTCAAGGATGGCCTTCGCGATGGCAAGGGCCAGTATCGATTCGGTCCCTGGCCTTGCCGGCACCCATTCGTCGGCGTTCATGCCGGTTAGCGACATGCGCGGCTCGACCTGTACGAGCTTGCCCCTTACGTTACCGCCCTGGCGCATCTTCCCGTAGCCGAGGCTGTGGTTTACGGGCGAAAGCCAGTTCGTTGAAAAATCCGCGCCGAAAGAAAGGAGGTACTTCGCCTTTTCGATATTATAATGAGGGATGGAATTCAACCCCATAGAGACCTGGTTGGCGTAAAGGAGGTTGCTGTGCTGGAAGAGGCCGTACTGGATGTAGTTCTGGGAGCCGTAGGCGTTCATGAAGTCCGTAAGGAGGACCTTAAGATGGCCCCGTGCCGGAGAGGTCAGGAGATATACTCCGTTCGACTGCCCGCTCTTTGAAAGGTCCGCGAGATGTACCGAAAGGGTCGATATCGCCTCGTCCCAGGAGATCTCCACGTAGTTTCCGGTGCCGCGATCGCCGTTCCTCTTAAGGGGCGTCTTTATCCTGTCCGGGTTATAGACGACCTGCGGAGCGGCCTGCCCCCTTGCGCAAAGCTTTCCCTTGTTTACCGGATGGAGGGGGTTTCCTTCGATCTTCCTTACCCTGCCGTCGACCACCTTTACGATGACGCCGCACCCGGCGCTACACTGCCTGCAGACGCTCGAATACCAGGTCGGCACCGCGGGTATCACGTCCTCGGGAGGGATAAGATACGGTATGAGCTTCGCCCCGGGGGGCTTTGTCATCTTTCTAAAGGCGTATCCGACCCCGAAACCGGCCCCGCCCACCCCCAGATATTTGAGGAAATTTCTGCGCTTCATCTTGTTTTTTAGAGTCCCTTTTTGCGGCCCGGATAGAACCCGGGCCTTTTTACCCGTAAAAGATCACTGGTGGCACGTCCAGCAATCGCGCCCGTTCTTGACCCCGCGGCTGTCGTGGCAGTTGATGCACCAGCCCATCTGCAGTGAGGACACCCGCCTTATCCGCGCCATGGAGGCGACGTTACCGTGGCAGAGGCTGCAGTCAAGGCCAGCCCTTATGTGCCTCTTGTGCGGGAAGTACACGTAGTCGGGCAGGTTATGGACCTTCACCCACGGTATCGGCTCTTTCTTGTCCCAGTAAGTCGTAAGCTGCTGAATTAGAGGGGAATCGGTCTTTATTATCTTGTGACAACCCATGCACCTCTGCACGTTCGGCACGCTCGAAACCCTTGACCTGTCCGCGAAGATGTGGCAATACATACATGGGATCTTGTTGTCTCCAGCGTGTATCTTGTGGCTGAAATTTATGGGTTGGACCGGGGCCCTGTCTGAGCCCCACCGGTCGTTTACGTAATAGCCGATGAGAAAGGTCAAGGCCCCTATTACACTGAATAAAATAAGGT
>DAIDBB010000045.1 GCA_027310325.1 bacterium
GCGTTACGGTTATGAACGCGCGGACCCGTGAGTCCAGCTCCTCTATGCGCTTAAGGAAAAACCTTGTCGCCTCCATTGAAGAGATTTCTTTCCTGGAGAGGGAGGCCGAAAGTCCGTGTATGGTGGTATTTTTTAGATCCAAAGTCTTCTCCTTTTAAAATAATATCTTGGCCGGGGTCATTCGATTATCTTGGGCACCTTGAAACAGCCCCTGTCCTTAACGGGGGCGTTCATTAGGGCCTCCTCCGGAGACAGGGAGCCGGCAACCGCGTCATTGCGAAGTCTCTCCCTCGGCGGCGTAGCGTGGACCGTCGGCTCCACGCCTTTGGTGTCCAGCTCCGAGAGCTTCTCCACGTGGCTTAATATCCTCTGAAGCTGCGCAGTGTAGAGATCAGTTTCCTTCTCAGTAAGGGAGAGCCTCGCGAGCTCGGCCACATGTATGACGTCGTTTCTGGAGATAGGCATTCGTCCACCCCGTGTGATTTAGATTACTTACTATTTTAAAAAAACAAAGTAACATACTAAACGGCGGCATGCAAGCCCAGGCGGATGATGAAATGGTTTGACAGAGTTTTTAATAAGTGTTAAGTTTTGTCAAGTTTCCGGCGCAAGCGGGCCCGGAAGCTGACTAATCCCAAAAAGGAGGTAGCGATGGCTGCAAAGAAACCGGCCAAGAAAAAGACCTCGGCCAAAAAGACTGCAAAGAAGACGGCTAAGAAGTCCGGCTGCTGCCGGTAAGATTCTCTAAGGAGAGAAGGAAGGGAGAATGCGTTTTTCGATAAAACGCTTTCTCCCTTCCTTTTTTTATCCCTCCTTGACAATATCCGCCCTCAGGCCTTAAGATGAGATTTAGTGTTTAAATGGTATTACATATAAAGGGCGATAAATATGAAGGCGGGTTTCATACAGACGAGTCCAATATTCGGCCGCGTCAGGGAAAACGTCGAGGACGCCGTTAAAAGGATAAGGGCCCTGGACGCTGACCTCGTAGTTTTGCCGGAGCTCTTTTCAACGGGCTACCAGTTCAGGAACAGGGCCGAGGCGCTTAATCTGGCGGAGGATACGGGGGCAGGGTACGCGGTAACGCGCCTTATGGATACCGCCAGGGACATGAAGGTTTACATAGTTGCCGGCCTGGCCGAGAGGGTTGGAAACAGGGTGTATAACTCATCGGTGCTTGTCGGTCCGAGGGAAGGGCTTATAGGCACATACAGGAAGGCGCACCTTTTCTGGAACGAGAAAAAGATATTCGCCGCGGGCGATACCGACTTCGATGTATACGACATCGGCAAGGCCAGGGTAGGGATGATGATATGTTTCGACTGGATATTCCCGGAGGCCGCAAGGACATTGGCGCTAAAGGGAGCAGATATAATCTGCCACCCCTCGAACTTGGTGCTGCCATACTGCCCCCAGGCAATGATAACCCGCTCCATAGAGAACCGGGTCTTTTCGATAACGGCCAACCGGATAGGCTCGGAAGGGAGGATAAGAGGCCGGAATCTCAAGTTCATCGGCCAGAGTCAGATAGTCGCTCCCGACGGTACGGTCATCTTCAGGACTGGAGGGAGAAAGGCCGAAGGAAAGTCTTTTGAGATATCCGTAAAAGAGGCGCGGAGAAAAAACATAACTCCTCTTAATAACGTATTTACGGACAGGAGGATTGACCTCTTTAACCTTTAAGATAACATATCCCGTAGCTGACATACCTGGATTTTATCCTCGACGCCAACCCTATATCGGGTCTTTCTTTGGTCCTCTCCCAAATAAGGGATACGCTTCTCTTTTAAAAAAAATCAAACAGCGAGCCGATGAAAACGGTTTTAAATACGTTTCATTGTATGTTGTATACTGTATACAGTATACATTTTTTGCCTTGACAAACAATTGCAATTTGTTTTATCTTTGTCTTCTAATCTGGTCAACCCATATCGTAACAATCGGAACTTCTTTTGCAGTTTAAAAAAGCGGGAAGAGGTTTACAGAGATGCTTCTTTCTTATCTGCCGGTCCTGATAATGATAGGCGCGGCCTCATTCATGGCCATGATGGCCCTTTTCATGAGCTTTCTTTTCAATCCCAGAAACCATTACCGTGAGAAGCTTACGCCCTGGGAATGCGGAATGGAGCCGCATGGAGAAGCGAACAAGGGGCATTTCAGGATCCACTTCTTTATAATCGCCATCCTTTTCATAGTCTTTGACGTTGAGACGCTTTTTCTTTTTCCCTGGGCGGTGATCCTTTCCGACAAGGGTTTATCGGTGTTCCTTTTTGCCGAGGTGTTAGTCTTCATAATAATACTTGCGATAGGGCTTATCTACGCCTGGGTAAAGGGTGCGCTCGAATGGGTTTAAACTCCGGGATGTCCTGTGGTGTAAAATTTTTAAGCTTGCGGCGTAATAGGGGTCTTTAAATGATCAAGGGAAAAAATACGGTCGAAGAAGCCGTTTCGTTCACGACCCTCGAGGTAATAGCGGATGTCCTCAGGAATAACCCGGTTATGAAAACGGTCAAGCATAACCCTGTTGCCGGGCATGTCATAAACTGGGGCCGCTCGTCTTCACTCTGGCCCATGATGTTCGGGCTTGCTTGCTGCGCCATAGAGATGATCTCGGCCGCTTGCTCCCGCTGGGACACCGACCGGCTCGGGGTCATCTACAGGCCTTCGCCGCGCCAGTCCGACGTCATGATAGTGGCCGGGACCATGACCAAAAAGATAGCGCCCGCCGTAAAAAGGCTCTATGACCAGATGGCCGAGCCGAGGTGGGTCATAGCCCAGGGCGGGTGCGCATCAGCCGGAGGGCCGTATAACACATACGCCGTCGTGCAGGGGACAGACCTCGTTGTCCCGGTAGACGTTTACATACCGGGGTGCCCGCCGAGGCCTGATGCCCTTCTTTTCGGATTTCTCCAGCTGATGGAAAAGATAAAAAAAGAAAACCCGTACATACTCGAACAGAGAAGGATATCAGGATGATCCCGGCCGAAAGGGAAGAGCTGCTCGTAAACAGGGTAAAGGACGCGTTCAGGGACGCCGTCGTCGAGACGACCGTCTACAGGAATGAGGTGACCCATCTCGTCGACAAGATGGCCCTCCGGAGCATCTGTACGTTCTTAAAGACAGACCCGGCGTTAAGGATGAACTACCTTGTCGACGTGCTCGGGGTCGATTACAACGAGAGGGTCCCGAGGTTCGAGGTCGTATACCACGTTTACTCCGTAGCCAAGAAGCACAGGATAAGGCTTAAGGTAAGGGTAGCCGAAGGCGAAGTCGTCCCTTCCGTAACGTCCGTGTGGCTCGGCGCCAATTGGCCGGAGAGGGAAGTCTACGACATGTTCGGGATAGTCTTCGAAGGGCACCCCAATCTTAAGCGCATCTACCTGCCGGAGGACTGGGAGGGTTTTCCGCTCCGCAAGGACTATCCGCTCCGGGGCTACAAGGACCGGTATAACCCCTACGGCGAAGAAAAGGAATAGGGTTACACCCTTGGCGATATATAGAAA
>DAIDBB010000071.1 GCA_027310325.1 bacterium
GGCCGCCACGATCGGCCCTTACATAAAGAACACGTCAAAATTCCTGGATGAGGCGATCAAGGACAAAAAGAGCATCCTCTTTGAAGGCGCGCAGGGCACGCTCCTTGACATAGACCACGGCACTTACCCGTTCGTCACGTCGAGCAATACCGTTGCCGGCGAGGCCGCCACTGGAAGCGGCATAGGTCCGTCAAGGATCGACACCGTCATAGGCATCACAAAGGCCTACGCCACAAGGGTCGGGGAAGGCCCGTTCCCGACGGAGCTCAAAGGCGAGGAGGCCGAGAGGCTGCGCGAACAGGGCGGAGAGTACGGGGCCACGACCGGCAGGCCGCGCAGGTGCGGATGGTTCGATGCCGTGGCCGTAAGGTATTCGGCGCGCATTAACGGACTGGACGGCCTCGTAGTGACAAAACTCGACGTCCTCGATAACCTGAAAGAGATCAAGGTATGCACCGGCTACAGGTACGGCGGCAAACTCATAGACGATTTCCCTACCGAATCGAGCGTCCTTTTCAAGTGCGAACCCGTGTATGAGACCGTCCCGGGCTGGCTTGAGAGCACGCAGGGGGTAAAGAGCATGAAGAAGCTCCCCCAAAAGGCGCAGGCCTACATAAAGAGGCTCGAGGAGCTTACAGGCGTCGAGGTCACCATGGTTTCCGTAGGGGCTAACAGGGAAGACGTCATAATGCTCAAGAACCCCTTTAAATAGCGGGGCAGAAATCCGGACGCAAAAAAAGGCAAGCGCACAACGCGCTTGCCTTTTTTAACCTTTCAGGAAAAATCCCTTATCTTTACTTCTTTTTTTCCAGTTCCTTGATGTGGGCCTGGGCGTTCATCCACCACCTTGTATGGGGCTGGGCGTATTTAAGGAACTCTTTCCAGTTCTTGAGGGCCCCTTCCTTATCACCCTTCTTCTCAAGGGCCATCGCGAGGCCGTAGTACGCTATACCGAGGCTGGGGTTTAACTGGATGGCCTTGTTCTGGCTCTCGATCGCCTTATCAAGGTCGCCCTTGTCCATGTATTCAAAGCCGAGGTTATTGTACGTCTCCGCGCTGTTCGGGTTGTACTTGAGGGTCTCCTGGAACTCCTTTATGGCTTCATCATGCTGGCCTTTAAGCGCGAACTGGATACCCTTATTGAAATGCTCCCTGCCCGGCTGCGCGGCCTGCTGTTCCTGCCCGGTGGGGGCCTCTTTTTTCTTGCACCCATAAGGGAACAGTGCTGCAACGGCCATGGCCGCTATCAAAAGAAGGCTTTTAACACCAGACTTCCCCTGCATTAAACCCGGCTTACGCATCTTTCCTCCTGAGCAACTCCCTTTTTTTCTCTTAAACTAACAGAATCCATAAAAAAAAGCAAGCCTGAGCCGTCGAAAAAAAAGCGGCATGAGCTTACGCCGCTTTTTTAAGGTTCACCGGCTCCCGTAGAACGGTCAGAACCTACGGTGTCCCACCATCGCCTCCAGCCTTTTTATCCTATCTTCTATCGGCGGGTAGGTGCTGAAGAGCTTAAGGAGGCTCCCCCCTGAAAGCGGGCTCACTATGAACATATGCGCGGTCGCCTGATTGGCGACCTCCATGGGCGTGCGCTTGTTGTAGTACTCGAGCTTCCTTAAAGCGTCCGCCAGGTAAAGGGGATTCCCGGTGAGCCTCGCGCCTCCCTCGTCAGCGGCGTATTCCCTCGACCTGGAGATGGCGAGTTGGATGATCATGGCCGCTATCGGGGCGACTATCATCATTATTAAAAGGGCGAAGGGGTTGCCTTCGCGGTCGTTGTCCCTTCTTCCGCCGAAGATGGCGGCGAAGTACGCAATCTGCGAAAGATAGCTAATGGCTCCGGCAATGGTCGCGGCTATGGTCGAGATGAGTATGTCCCTGTTCCTTACATGGCTGAGCTCATGGCCGATGACCCCGGAGAGCTCCTCCCTCGTCATAAGCCTCATAATTCCGGTCGTTACGGCGACAGCCGCATGGTGTGGGTTTCGGCCGGTCGCGAACGCGTTCGGTGTTTCGCTTTCCATCATGTAGACCTTGGGCATCGGAAGGCCCGCCTTCATCGTAAGGTCCCTTACGATGCCGAAAAGCTCAGGAGCATCGCCTTCCCCGACCTGCCTCGCCCCGTACATCGCGAGCACTATCTTGTCGCTCCACCAGTAGGATACGAAGTTCATGAGCCCCGCGAATACGAGCGCTATCATCGCCCCGTTCCTGCCGCCTAAAGCGTCGCCGAAAAAGATCAGAAGCGCGGTCAGGACCGCCAAAAGAACAGCCGTCTTCAAGTAATTCATCAAAACACCTCCTATAAGCTATAGCGGCTTTCTCCGTCATTTACAACGGAGAATCCCGATTTATTTAACATAAAGATTTCAAACATATAGATATGATAGGTCAACCGCTATCGGGTGTCAAGCGCCGTTCGGCGGACGCCGTATCCTCAATTATCAGGTAAACCTCTCTCCCCTCTCTATCCTGTAGCCTTTTGCGAACTCGCGGGCCGCCATCCGTCTCTTGCTTTCCGGCTGCACCTCGGTAATCTCGACTACGCCGGAGCCGCATTTGACGCAAATGCCTTCAGAGACGTCAACGACCGTACCAGGGAGGCTATCGCCATCCAAGCCGGTCTTAACCCTGCAGCCGTGTATCTTAAGTAGCTTTCCCTTCCATCGGGTATACGCCCCAGGCCAGGGGTAGAGGCCCCTTGCCAGATTCCTTATCTCGGCGGCGCTTTTTCCCCAATCTACAAGCCCGTCCTCTTTTCTGAGTATCGGGGCGTAGGTAGCGAGACTCTCGTCCTGGGGCGCGGGTTTTATCTTATCTTCGGCATAAAGCGCTATCGCCCTGCATAGAAGCCCTGCGCCGAGCTTCGAGAGCCTCGATGAAAGGGTCTCGGCCGTGTCGTCGCCGGTTATTTCGACCTTTTCCGTCATGAGGACAGGGCCGGTATCCATGCCCCTGTCCATGAGCATCACGCTTACGCCGGTCTCTTTTTCGCCGTTAATGATGGCCCGGTTTATTGGCGCCGCCCCCCTGTACCCTGGAAGGAGCGAGGCGTGGAGGTTAACGCACCCCTTTTTGGGTATCTCGAGGACGGAATCCGGCAGGATCTTGCCGTAGGCCACGACGACTATAAAATCAGGATCGAGACCCTCAAGCGTCCTTATGAAATCCTCGTCTTTTAACTTGACGGGTTCAAGGACAGGGAGATTATGGCTTAACGCGGCGGCCTTGACCTCCGACATCGTCGTCGCGAGCCCGCGGCCGCGGGGCCTGTCGGGCCTGGTCACCACGGCCATGACTTTGTGGCCGGCAAGCACAAGCTCGTTTAATGAAGGGACGGCGAAGGCGGGCGTTCCCATGAAGACGATCCTCAAGGCGGACATACCGGCCTAAAGGGCCCTTTCTTCGGCTTCCAGCGCTTTTTTAATCTTTCTTTTTATCATATCCCGCTTCAGAGGCGAGAGCCTGTCGATAAAAAGTATGCCGTCTATATGGTCTATCTCATGCTGTAGCGCTATGGCGAAAAGGCCTTCGGCCTCAAACTCTATGGCATTGCCTTCCCTGTCAAGGGCCCTTATTTTAACGTTAGACGCCCTTTCAACGTCGGCGTTAATGCCCTGAACGCTCAGGCACCCCTCCTCGTATTTTATCGAGCCGCTCGATTCCAGTATCTCGGGGTTTATAAGAGCCATGAGGTTTTTGCCCCTCTCCCGCCTCTCCTCGTCGTCCGGCACGTCGAGGACGACAACACGCTTATCGACCCCCACCTGGGTAGCGGCAAGCCCTATGCCTCGCGCCTGGTACATCGTCTCCGTCATGTCCCTTATAAGGGCCCTTATGCCGTCGTCTATCGACTCGACTTTTTTGGCCTTTGTCTTGAGAAACGGGTCAGGGTATTTAAGTATCCCGAGTAGCGTCATAAGCGGTCCAGTTAGAATCGTCGATAGTATTATACCGTAATTCAGGCCATTATTTAACCATTTTTTTTTAATTATAGACGGCCAAAAAAGCCGCGATCAGCCGAGAAGGGATTCGAGCACACAAAGAAAATTCCCGTAGGAAAGGGGCTCCTCTCTTATGCCTTCTATCGAGCGGAGTATCTCTTCAGAAAGTTTCCCGTACCTTTCATTATCCGTAAACCGCGACATCATCAAAAGAAGGTCGGCTGCGGCCGAATTCCCGGAAGGCACGTCGTTGTCGAATATGTCCCGCTCCCTTACGAAGAGGCCTTCCTGGTCATTGCCTGCGTCAAAGAAGAGCCTCTCTTTTTCGTCGTAGAATAGCCCTATCATCTCACGGGTAAGCCTTTCGGCCTCACCAAGCCAGGTCTTATCTTTGGTAACCCCGTATATCCTGGCGAGCCCTGCGCCAAGGAGCGCGTAGTCCTCAAGGGTTGCCGGCACGCTGGACCTGCCGTCGAGGTAATACCTGAGGAGCCTGCCTTTTTCATCCTTAAGGTTCGAAAGGAAAAAAACGCAGCATTTTTTCGCCTCATCCAACAGGTCCTCTCTTTTTAACGACGTAGAGGCCTGGACGAGGGCCGCTATTACAAGGCCGTTCCAGGCGGTGATTACCTTCGCGTCCTTGTCGGGCCGTGGCCTTTCGAGCCGCGCCCTGAATAGCTTCATCTTCAACTCTTTTATCTCATCCGGGACGCTCTCCTCGGTCCGCTTCTTGATATCATCGATCCTCAGGATATTCTTGCCCTCGAAGTTGCCTTCCTCCGTTACGGAGAAGAAATCCATGAACCTCCCGGCCCCTTCCCCGAGCGCCCTTCTTATCTCCTCGTAATCCCAGATGTAGTACTCCCCTTCGACGCCGCCCACGTCGGCGTCCTCCGAGGCATAAAAGGCGCCATCTTCGGAGCGCATGTCCCTAAGGAGATACCCGGCGGTCTCAGCCGCCACGTCCCCGTAAAGGCCAAGGCCGGTCTCTTCGTAAACAAGGGCGTAGAGCTCGAGCAGAAGGGCGTTATCGTAGAGCATCTTCTCGAAGTGCGGCACGTCCCAGGCCTCGTCGACCGAATACCTGTGGAAACCTCCGCCGAGATGGTCGTAGACGCCGCCGGCGGCCATGGAGGGAAGAGTCTTTCTTATGATGTTAAGCGCCTGCTTCTCGCCCTTTCTCTTATAGTACCTGAAGAGGAACTTCAGGAACATGGCGTGCGGGAACTTTGTCCCCCTGCCGAACCCGCCGAAGACCGGGTCGAAGAAGACCTTCGAGGCCCCGAAGGCGTTATCGACGAGCCCCTCTCCGAGCTCAACCGGCGTATAGGCCTTCCGGCTCAAGGTCTTTTCGATATCTGCGGTTATGGCGTTGACCCTGTCCCTGTTTTTCTTGTACGCCAGTATTACCGACATGAGGACCTTTTTGAAGGACGGCAGACCGTGACTGTCTTCCGGCGGGAAGTAAGTCCCGCCGTAAAAAGGCACGCCCTTAGCGGTTGCAAAGACGGTAAGCGGCCATCCGGCGTGCCCGGTCATCGCCTGCACGGCCTTCATGTAAAGGCTATCGAGGTCAGGGTGTTCCTCCCTGTCCACCTTGATATTAACGAAGTTCTCGTTCATTATCCTTGCGGTCTCGGGGTCCTCGAAGAACTCCCGTTCCATGACATGGCACCAGTGGCACGCGGAATAGCCGATGCTTATGATCATGGGCCTGTCCTCGTTACGGGCCTTCTCGATCGCCATGGCGGACCACGGGTACCAGTCTACCGGGTTTAACGCGTGCTGTTTTAGATAGGGGCTTTTTTCAGCCTTGAGATGGTTCGCGGCCTGCGAGGGGTTCTTTGACATTCCGTAACTCCTTAATATAATAAGTAAAGCAGTAAAATCCCTTTAGCGCAAGCTTGCGGAGGATGAACCTGATGAAGAAGGTGCTTGTCCCTCTTGCCCCGGGCTTTGAGGAGATAGAGGCGTTGACAGTGGTGGATATCCTCCGGAGGGCCGGGGCTGAAGTCACGGTCGCCGGCACCGTTGAGGGGCCTGTAGAGGGACGAAGCCATATAAAGGTCATCCCGGATTCTCTTATGGATAGCGTCTCAGGTAACGACTTCGACATGATAGTCCTTCCGGGCGGGGCGGTCGGGGCCGATAACCTCAATAAAGACGTTCGGGTAAGAAAGGCCGTAGAGGAGCTTTACAATAAGGGGAAGAAGGTTGCCGCCATATGCGCGGCCCCGAAGGTCTTATCCGCCATTGGCCTTACGGAGAACCGGACCATCACAAGTCATCCGAGCGTGAGGTCTGAGGTCAGAGGGCGAATAACCGAGGAGCGCGTTGTAGTTGACGGGAATATTATAACAAGCCAGGGACCCGGGACCGCCATGGAATTTGCCTTCAAGCTCGTCGAGACCCTTTTCGGCCCCGAAAAAGCAAAAGAGGTCAATTCGACGGTATTCGCCAAGTTTTGAGGAGGCGGCTGCGAGTTCCTTCCTGTAGTCCACACTTGTGCATTTCCTTAGAAAGCTATATATTACAAGTGGCAATTGATAATTTGAATTGTTGGATTCGTCTTCAACTCAAGACCGATTAGGTAGGCTTTCGAATGGAACTGCTTGGTACGCACAAGATAAGCTTTGATTTGCTCAGGTCGCTGGCGATTCAATGTCACGGGCTCGATATTTCTGCCTATCATCTGTTTATTGATAGCACGAACTCGGATACAGATGGTAAGGCGAAGTCAATATATGAAGAATTGTTTACAAGCCAGCTTCTCAGCCTCGCAATTGCGTTGCGTACCAAGTTTTATCTAGGACTGGATTATAAGAGCACTATCCCTTATGTCTCTCACTGTGCCTTTTTATATGAATATAAATCAGACTCTGAAGAACCCCTCAATTTCTCTATGAAGGACATATGCGACAAAATCATCCATGCTGATAATATCTTTCGTCCCATGGAAAGCGGCGTAGAGAAGCCAACGACAATTCTTCGAGGGAAAGACAAGCGCAACAAATCCGATTGGGAGCTTTCAATATCCGTAAGTCTATTTGCCGAAGCAGTGCTCAATTGGGTACGAGATATTGAGTCAGCCTAACCCATCATTTGATAAGAATTTGTCGATGAATCCCCACATTTTGCTGGATGTGTTGTTTCATTTCAGCCGGGTAGGTGGGCCGCGCCCACCATTTGATCTTTCTGTCGGAAATCTTCAATTCTTATAGAACCGCGTAGGTGAGGACTTGTAGGTGAAACCTTCATACGGGTTCGCCGTACTCGGATTCTGAGGGAGAATCTCTCATTCAATGTTCTAATCGAACAGCCCCTTCTGCTCGGGCCTTCTCCTGGCTTTTTTCTTTTCCTTTAGAATTCTTCTTTCAATGAGGCTTCCGGGTATCTCACGGAGGAAAGGGGAAGCGGCGCAATCGCGCTCCGCGCCCCAAATATGCCTCTTGCGGGCCCTCATGAGATAGAGCCTTTCCTTAGCCCTCGTCATCCCGACGTAGAAAAGCCTCCTCTCCTCTTCAATGTCCACGCTCCCGTCCCTTGATCTTAAGGGTATGAGCCCGTCCTCGGCCCCTGCTATGAATACGACGGGAAACTCCAGACCCTTTGCCGCGTGCAGCGTAAGGATGCTTACCTTGTCGGCCATAATGTCGAAGTTTTCCGTCGGCTCGAGTAGTAGCATCTCTTCAAAAAAATCCGTCAGGCCTTCGGCCGCGGTGCGGCCGCTGTACGCTTCCGCGGCCTGAAGAAAACCGTCGAGGAGGCCCTTATCAAGCCCCAAAGCCATACCCTCGGCCTTTATGAATTCTATTAATTTGACGTCGGCGTCAGGTTCCCTCGATTCAAGATGTTCGATAAATTCAAGGGAGCCCGTCCCTGTCGTCCCCACTATATGAT
>DAIDBB010000110.1 GCA_027310325.1 bacterium
ACTTACAGGTACGCGATAGAGCCGGGACGCAAACTGGGCAATCTAGGATTTCGCCTGGCCGAATAGATCCGGCTGATAAAAAGAACCCTGTGGAAGGCATGCCGATGAAAAGAATTGGGAAAGGCCCCGGACAGATGCTAAAGCATGCGGGACCGTATGTCTTATTTTTCGCTGCCTTGCTTGTGTTCTCCTTAGGATGCGCATCTAAGAGAGCGCTGGTCAGGGCCAACTACAACGACTCCCTCAACAGGTGGACGGCGAGTAAAAAGGTCTATGAGGGCCTTGAGGCCAGGATTTTCCTCGGCGCCACTTACGAGACGCTTCCTTTCAGGAAAGCATACGTTGAGCGCTACGCCGTGGACTATGAGGTTGAAGACTCATACAAGAACGAGCTCTTTTCAAGGGAAAAGGAGCAGGAGGAAAAGTATAACGAGTTCCTTGTAGCCGCATACACCCCGGTAGAAGGCTGGAATGATCTCGATAAACGCGACTCCGTGTGGAGGCTGTACCTTGAGGACGGCACCGGAAGCAGGGTCGTCCCCGTCTCCGTCACCAGGCTAGACAGCTCCGACCCGCGGGTAAGGGAATTTTTTCCTTATCTCGACCTGTGGAGCGTTGGATATGACGTAAAATTCCCCAAGTATTCCGAGACCGGCGCCCAGATGCCGTCGAAGGACGCCAAATATCTGAAAATTATCGTAACCGGCGTCCTCGGGACCGGCGAGCTCGAATGGCGCCTTAATAAGTAGATTAGGCCCGTTGTGAAACCGTTGAAAAGCGGGCTTTTATTTTTTTTTCTGCTTGCATAAGCGGTCTTATTGTGGTACATACAACAGATTAACTTCACACGCGCCGGATTAGACTGGGGGTGTCCACGGTTCGCGGATTCCAGCCGCATACCGGCGCGGAGGAAAAAACCAAACCAAAAGGAGGAAGTAAATGGCGTACCTTACAATGAAACAGCTTCTTGAGTCGGGGGTCCACTTTGGCCACCAGACAAAAAGATGGAACCCCAAGATGAAGCCGTACATCTACGGGGCCAGGAACGGGATATACATTATAGACCTTCAGCAGACCGTGAAGCTCTTTAAGGACGCTTACGACTACATCAAAAAAGTGGCTTCACAGGGCGGCCATGTTCTTTTCATCGGCACCAAGAAGCAGGCCCAGAGCGCCATCGAGGAAGAGGCGAAAAGGTGCGGCATGGGGTACATAAATAACAGGTGGATAGGCGGGTTCCTTACCAATTTTACCACGGTAAAGAAGAGCATAAACCGGCTCAAAGAACTTGACAACATGGAGAACAACCCGGACTTCGCTTCCGCCACCAAAAAAGAGACCCTCATGTTCCAGCGCGAAAGGGAGCGTCTTGAGAAGTATCTCGGTGGCGTGCGCGAGCTGAACGCCCATCCTTCGGCGATATTTGTCATCGATTCCAAGAAGGAAGCGATAGCGATAAAAGAGGCCAAAAGGCTTGGCATAAAAGTCATCGCCATAGTCGATACCAACTGCGACCCCGATGAAATAGATTATGTGATACCCGGAAATGACGACGCCATAAGGGCGATAAAGCTTTTCGCTTCCGCGGTAGCGGACGCCTGCATGGAAGGCAAGGCTATATACGGCGAAAGCCTCCAGGCGGCCTCGGATAAGAGTCAAAAAGAGGCGCCGGTTGCCGCCAAGGTCGTTGCGGCAGCGCAGACCGCAGGGCCCGTTGAGGGTTGAGATAGAGAGCGTCTTTTCAGTTCAAAATATCGCAAGGAGTTTTTAATAATGGAGATTTCCGCAGCCAGCGTAAAAGAGCTCCGGGAGAAGACCGGCGCGGGCATAATGGACTGCAAAAAGGCCCTTGCCGAGTCTAAAGGAGATATAGAAAAGGCGGTCAATTACCTGAGGGAGAAGGGACTCGCCGCGGCGCAGAAAAAAGCCGGGAGGGTAGCCTCCGAGGGTGTTGTTTACTCGTACATCCACGGGGGTGGGAAGGTAGGGGTCCTCATCGAGGTCAACTGTGAGACCGATTTCGTGGCAAAGACCGAAGGCTTCGCATCACTTGTGAAGGACATAGCCATGCACATCGCCGCAATGAGCCCGCAGTACGTGAGCAGAAACGAAGTCGGGGCCGAGACAATAGAAAACGAAAAGCAGATATACAGGGCGCAGGCAAAGGAATCCGGAAAGCCCCAGAGCGTGATCGACAAGATGGTCGAGGGTAAGCTTGAGAAGTTCTACAAGGAGGTATGCCTCCTTGAACAGCCTTTTGTCAAAAATCCTGATATAACCATCGATAAACTCGTTATTGAGGCGATAGCGAAGCTCGGAGAGAATATTTCCATCAGGCGCTTCGTAAGGTATAAGGTTGGCGAGGGTATAGAGAAGAAATCCGCTGATTTCGCCAGCGAGGTCGCCGCGGCGCAAGGTTAGCCAACGGGAAGTCGAAAGATTTCCCCCCTTTTTTTTATGTCATAATTTAATGACGCGTAAGATCTCACCTCACACTGTCAGGTATGCCCGAATTAAAATATAAACGCATCCTTCTGAAACTCTCCGGCGAGGCGCTCATGGGGGACAAGGAGTACGGCATCGATACCGATGTCGTCAAGGCCATCGCCTTGGAGATAAAAGAGGTGCACAGCCTCGGGGTTCAGACGGCCATCGTCATAGGCGGGGGCAATATCTTCAGGGGTGTTTCCGCAAGCGCGAAGGGCATGGACAGGGCCACGGCTGATTACGTCGGTATGCTGGCCACCGTGATAAACTCCCTCATATTCCAGGATTCCCTGGAGAAAAAGAGCGTATTCACAAGGGTCCTTTCGGCTATCGAGATGAAAGAGCTTGCGGAGCCTTACATCAGAAGAAGGGCCGTTAGGCATCTTGAAAAAGGAAGGGTCGTAATATTCGCCGCCGGCACCGGCAATCCATACTTCACCACCGATACCGCGGCGTCATTGAGGGCGATGGAGATACACGCCGACGTAATACTTAAAGGCACGAAGGTGGACGGCGTGTATGACAGGGACCCGATGAAGGACAAGGATGCTGTCAAGTACGACAACCTTAAATACATAGACGTATTAAAGGCCGGGCTTAAGGTAATGGATACAACCGCTATTTCCCTTTGCATGGATAACAACCTCCCTATTATCGTTTTTAATGTCAAAGAGAACGGCAATCTTCTCAAGATAGTCAGGGGCGAAAACGTCGGGACCCTTGTTTCAGCGTAGAGACGGAATAACGCGCTTCGCCGCGTAATCTGCCGCAGTCTTTGATCTCTCATGGTTCTGTGCATACCTCTTCAAGGAAGGGCTGATATGAAAGAAGAAATATTCGCCGACATGAAAAGAAGGATGGCAAAATCCCTTGAGACCCTCGGCCATGAATTGGCCGGTTTAAGGACAGGCCGGGCCTCCATCGGGATACTGGACAGCGTAAAAGTCGACTATTACGGCACATTGACGCCCCTTAAACAGGTCGCCGCGCTTTCCGTGCCTGATATCAGGACGATAACCATACAACCATGGGACACTTCGCAGATACATGCCATTGAAAAGGCCATAATGGTTTCAGATCTGGGCCTTACGCCATCGAGCGACGGCAAGGTAATCCGTATATCTCTGCCTCAATTGACTGAGCAGAGGAGAAAAGAGCTTGTGAAGGTCGCCAAAAGGTTCGCCGAAGAATGCAAGGTCTCGATAAGGAACATTCGGAGGGATGCCAACGAGGCCCTGAAAAAGCTCGAGAAGGAAAAGAAGATATCCCAGGACGAGCTTAAGAAAAGCACTCAGGAAGTGCAGGACTTTACTGACAAGGAAACGCTAAAGGTAGACGAGGTCCTGGCTCAAAAAGAGGCTGAGATAATGGAAGTATGACGCCCCTTTTCGCGTGGGAAGTTTGGGCCTGTCCTGCACCATCAGGCCAGCATCTGACAAGCCGGGTTTTGAGGAAACCTGGCTTATTTTGTCTTGTGGTTTTGGGGTGTTTATGATAAATTTTGTCAAAATTAAGGAATAGTCGGACGCAAGATGGCACGCGACGCAGCGGGCGGTTGTCAGGAAAATGAATAATCTCTCGAAAGATAAATTGCCCAGACATATAGCCATAATAATGGACGGTAACGGCCGCTGGGCGCGGAAAAGGTTCTTGAACAGGATAAACGGCCACCGTAAGGGTGTTGAAGTCGCCAGGGATACCGTTAAATTCTGCAGGGAGCTGGGGATAGGAAACCTTACACTCTATACATTTTCCAGGGAGAACTGGAACCGTCCCGTACGCGAAGTGCAGATGCTGATGAAGATCCTGGAGAACCACCTCAAAAGCGAGGCCAATACCCTCGTCGAAAACAATATCCGTTTCAAGGCCATAGGGAACATCGCCGAGCTTCCCGAAAGGGTAAGAAACGTCATAGCGGATATCGAGTCCATGACTAGAGGCAACTGCGGCATGGTTCTTAACCTCGCCTTGAGTTACAGCGGTCGTGAGGAAATAACCATGGCCGCCAGGACCCTCGCGAAAAAGGCGGCCGAGGGGCTGATAAACCCGGATGATATAACCGAGGACTTGTTCCAGGACTCGTTGTACACTGCCGGAATACCGGATCCGGACCTTCTTATAAGGACAAGCGGCGAAAAGAGGATAAGCAATTTCCTCCTCTGGCAGCTGGCATACACCGAGATATATATATCCGACGTCCTATGGCCTGACTTTACAAGACATCACCTGATCGACGCGATACTGGATTATCAGAGTAGAGACCGCAGGTTCGGCCAGGTCAAGGAAGACTCTTCCTGTGACAAAGGCAGGGGCAGGGAGCTCAAAAAGGTTTTTCTTTAGCGCATTTTTACGATCAATGAATTAAGGGAGAGGGTATCTGAAACGGGTTGTTACGGCTGTTTTACTGATTCCGATAGTTCTTTTTTTAATTTTATATGTCTCAACCCTCTGGCTTTTCGTGGCCATATCCGCGCTTACCCTGGCTGCCCTTTTGGAGTACGCCAACCTTACTATTATTCATGTTCAGAAAAGGAACAAGTTTTCGGATCTTCTCGGTATCGTCTCGGGGGTATCGTTGCCCGCTCTATGCTATTTTTTCGGACGGGATGCCCTGTTGCCTGGGGTACTTGCTGGGCTCTTTATCTTTTTTTTCGCAGGGACGCTTCGTAAGGATTTCAGGGACGCGGTCATGGATACGGCCATTAAGACACTCGGGATCGCATATATAGCCATACCTCTTTCTTATG
>DAIDBB010000163.1 GCA_027310325.1 bacterium
ACCTTGGCCGGGATGCCGCGCTTGTCCCTCCTGTAGTCGATAAGCCTGTAAAGCCTCTTGTGCCCGCCTCCGATCCAGCGCGAGGTGACACGTCCGTAACTATTTCTGCCGCCTGTCCTCTTTACGGGTTGGGTAAGACCCCTCTCGGGCCTTTTCTTGGCTATACCTTCAAATACGAGAGTTGTTTTCTCTCTCAGAGCTGGGGAAGTCGGTTTATATTTTTTTACTGGCATGGTTGATCTTCTCTTTTTTATTGTCGTTTTGGGCTTCGAGGCGACTCCTATACGCCTTCAAAAATCTCGATCTTATCCCCTTCCTTAAGGGAAACATACGCCTTTTTCCTGGTGGGCCTTCTGCCTGAGTACCTGCCCATCCTCTTTATCTTTCCAGGGACCTTCTGTGTGTTAACGCTGAGGACCGTTACGTTGAATATCTTCTCAACCGCCTCTTTTATCTCGGTCTTATTGGCGTTGGGGTCTACCCAGAAAACGGCCTGGTTCGCCTCGGCCAGTTTAGCCGTGCTTTTCTCAGTAATAACGGGTGACTTTATGACTGCATGATAGCTCTTCATTGTACAATAGCCTCGACTTTCTCAAGGGCGCTTCTGGTGATGATAAGGTTGTCGTAATCCAGAAGATCGTATACGTTGATGCCGCGGGCATCTATTACCTTATAGTCCTTAAGGTTCCTTACCGCGAGATTGAGGTTGCGGTTCTCGCCGTCTATTACGATGAGCGCGTTTGTAGGGGCTGATTTCCTGAGCATCTCAAGTGCCGCTTTGGTCTTCGGCTGCGCTAGCTCAATCGTATCCACCACTTTAAGGAAGCCGTCCTTGAGCTTGAGCCTCAATGCTGCCCTGAGGGCTTCCTTTACGACCTTCCTCGGCACGTTGTACGAATAGTCCCTGGGATGGGGCCCGAATACCGTTCCCCCGTGCCTCCAGACCGGCGACCTGTTAGACCCTGACCGCGCCCTTCCTGTGCCTTTCTGCTTCCACGGCTTAACGCCGCCGCCGCTCACGAAAGCCCTTGTCTTTGTAGACGCGGTCCCACTCCTCCGGTTGGCAAGCTGCATCTTTACTACTTCGTAAAAGAGATGCTCCTTTACCTCGCCCGAGTAGATCTTATCATTAAGATCGAGTTCGGAGACCTTGCTGCCGTTTTTATCGAGCACATCTACTCTCATCTGTCGCACCCTTTATGATTTTGGCGAACCCTAACTATACTTAATCCCGGCACTTTTTGCAAATTCTTATTTGCACGCCGGGCCTTCTATCACTTTGACTTCTTCAGGGCCTTGTTGATGACTACTACGCTATTTACGGCTCCGGGTACCGCGCCGTTAAGGAGAATGATGTTTTCCTCCGGCTTTACGGCCACGACCTTAATGTTCTGGACAGTCGTCTTTCTGTCGC
This sequence comes from bacterium, assembly GCA_027310325.1. Lineage (GTDB taxonomy): Bacteria > Desulfobacterota > GWC2-55-46 > GWC2-55-46 > GWC2-55-46 > JAKAIQ01. Next base: position 1,415 of record DAIDBB010000163.1, read on the forward strand.
CCATATGCCCCGCCATGCGCATCCCTTTATAGACCCTTGAAGGATCGGAGCTAGAACCGATCGACCCTGGCGCCCTGTTATGCATCGACCCGTGGGACTCGCCGCCGCCGCTGAAGTGCCATCTCCTCATCGAACCCTGAAACCCCTTGCCCTTGGACCTTCCCAGCACGTCCACGAAGTCCCCGGCCTTAAAGACGTCGCCGCAGTTTATAATCTGTCCCTGCTTATATTCATCAAGCCCTGACCCCTTGAACTCCATGAGCCTATAAAGTCCGGGCGTACCCGCCTTCTTGAAATGCCCCTTCATGGGCTTATTGAGCCTGCTCTCCTTCTTCTCGCCGATCCCGAGTTGCAGCGCTTCGTAGCCGTCGTTCTCCTTGGTCTTTCTCTGCACGACGTAGCAGGAGTCGGTCTTTATGACGGTCACCGGTATCGATGCGCCGTCTTCGGAGAAAACGTGGGTCATGCCGATTTTTTTTCCAAGAATGCCGTTTATCATCACTTTAGCCTTTTTCGTTAGTGTGCCCGGCCCTATATGCCCCCGTTTTTAGGCGGGTCTGGGCGAACAGGCTTTTAAATAAGAGAATCCGCTAATCGAGCTTTATCTCAACATCGACGCCGGCAGGCAGATCGAGCTTCATAAGCGCGTCCACGGTGTTCTGGGTCGGCTCCATGATGTCCATCAGCCTTTTGTGGGTCCTGATCTCAAACTGCTCCCTGCTCTTCTTGTCGACGTGAGGTGAGCGTAAGACGCAGAACTTGTTGATCCGTGTCGGCAGCGGGATAGGCCCTTTTATGCTGGCGCCCGTTCTCCTGGCAGTATCAACGATCTCTTTCACAGACCTGTCAAGAAGTCTGTGGTCAAAAGCCTTGAGTCTTATCCTTATCTTCTGGTTCTCCACCCTTTTGCTCCGTACCTATCCTTAGGTAATTTTTAAATGAAAACGCCTTAAGCTATTATCTTTGTCACTACCCCTGCGCCTACGGTCCTTCCGCCTTCCCTTATCGCGAACCGAAGGCCCTCTTCCATGGCTATCGGGGTTATAAGCTCTACATCTAAGTTGACGTTGTCCCCGGGCATTACCATCTCGGTGCCCTCGGGCAGCTTGGACATGCCGGTAACGTCCGTGGTCCTGAAGTAGAACTGCGGACGGTAT
>DAIDBB010000165.1 GCA_027310325.1 bacterium
CGGTTTATTGTGGCAGGCTTGTTACCGCTGACGATCGTGCCTTTTGACACGGAGGGCTTGTATTTTTCAGTCATTCTTTTTGTCTGCCATTCCTCAACAACCCTTGTGCTAAAGGCCCGTAAAGGGATGTTACCGAAAACCTCCTCAAGTTGAGTAATATGGTATTTCTTGGTATTAAAGCCCTTCTGTCTACCCACACCCCATGCCTTGTAATGCTCTGCAAGTTCCTTGAATAGATAATTAGCGATTCGCTTTTTTGGTAGCGGGGCCTTGCCTTCCTTAACTTCGTTTTTGCGCTGGATAAGAAAGTCTTGCGCCTCCCTGAAAGACAGGCCGCCGGACTCGCGCCGGATTTTCCCGTCAAGACCGGCGTATCTTATCCACCAGACGTTTCCACGCTTGTAAAGCCCTTTAGCTTTTGCCATGACCTTTGACTCCTTTCTTCATACTGTTTTTTTTCTGACTTTGCTTTTCCGTTTGTCCTCTGCCTCTATCTCACCCCCTTTCAGTTCGAGATACTTAAGGGCTAAGTGAAGGAAATGCGGTATTTCCCGCATTGCCTTTTCCCATCGATAAATAGTCAACGGGGCTACCCCCAAGGCTTTTCCAAGCTTTCCCTGAGAATAACCGTTTTTCTTCCGCCATTTAACAAGGTCTAAGGGTTTCATCATGAATTTACTTCTGATTTTCAATAATATTCGCTTCAGGTCACCGTTATGGTCTTTGATATCCGGGGTCGTCCGCGCTTAGGCAGCGATAGATTAATTGACCGTGAATATTGCCCTCTCTCTCGTTCACCGATAAAAACTCTTTCGACATCGACGCGCAGTGAACTTTTGCCTCTCTAATGGCCTTATTTAACGTTTCCCCGGAAGGTCCGCCAAGCAACCAATCAGTCGTCGTAATCTTATAAGTGTCCTTTCCAAAAGGAATCGGTCCTCCTGGGATTGTGACACAACCGGGTAGAATAAATAGAAACGCAGGTACACCTACCCTTATTCCTCTTTGAATAAACCTTTTCATATTCTTCTCCTGTATTTTATTAACAATTACTTATATACCAATGGTAGATTATAAGTCAAGGGGAAAGTGAAGTATACAAATTACTATACATTATCCTAAAATGCTCATTTTACAATGCTTTTAAGAGGCGGTATTAAGATACGCAATCTTGAGGCCTCCCTCGCTTATTTAACCCTTTTCAGGCGGACGGATAAGGGAT
>DAIDBB010000166.1 GCA_027310325.1 bacterium
ACCCAATGCCATATCCGTATAACCTGAAAAATCAAAATAAAGCTGAATCGAATATGAAAGACTTGTAACCCATGCATCTGTAAACGCAATACTTTTAGCTACATCATAACCATTATTAGCATATACGGCAAAAGTGTCTGCTATGGCGTCTTTCTTGAATAGTCCAATAAAAAACAAATATAGTCCGAATGAAATATTTTTATAATTTAAAATCTTATTTCTGGAAGCATCAAACTGTGGCATCATCTCCTTATGATGAATTATGGGTCCGGCTAGTAGATGGGGAAAGAACGTTACGAAAAGAGAATAATTTAAAAAATTGTATTCTTTACTTTCGTTATTATAGGAATCGACTAGAAAGGCAATTTGTGTAAATGTAAAAAAGCTTATCCCAAGTGGCAATATGACATGTGGCAACTCTATGCGGGTATTTGCTGCCTGATTTAAATTTGAAATAAAAAAATCGGCATATTTGAAGTAACCAAGCAGTGTAACATTTGAAATGATTCCAGCGATAAGTATTAATTTCTTTCTAACTCCTTTGACTTTATTAACAGATGTGCCAATCGCATAATTAAATACTATGCTACTCAGTATTAATGGTAAATATTTAATATTCCACCAGCTATAAAAGAAAAGAGAAGTAAAAACCAGCCATGCTTTTGAAGCTAACGTAAGTTTCTGTCTATTAAGCAAAATATAAATTATTAAAGTAATAGGCAAGAATAGGAAAATGAACTCGAAAGAGTTAAACAGCATTATTGAATTCCTTTTTCATTTGTATTAGGCATAGAGGAATCCTATGAGGAAAACCAACCAACCTTTTTGTTGTCAATAGTGGCAGAAATATACAATTTAGTTAGAAGATTTTCAACAGCGTATTTCAGGAGTAATCAGTGCCCTCATGCGCTCATCCGATATCCCGATCGTCATAAAGATACTCAAAAAAGAGGTCGCCCGTTTTAAGACCCCCTACGTGACCGAGGTGTCTGAGGCCAAGGACCCCTACAAGGTCCTCATCTCCTGCATCCTTAGCCTCCGTACCAAGGACTCGATGACCAGGGATGCGTCAGTAAGGTTATTCAAGCTCGCTTCCACGCCCGACAAGATGTCGGGGCTTAAGAAAGCGGCCATAGAAAAGGCCATCTACGGGGTCGGTTTCTACAGGGTCAAGTCGGGCGTGATAAAAGATATTTCCCGTAGGCTCGTTGAAGACTACGGCTCGAAAGTGCCGGATACCATAGAAGAGCTCTTGAGGCTTAATGGGGTAGGGAGAAAGACCGCCAACCTCGTCGTCACGATGGGCTTCGGGAAGCCCGGCATATGTGTCGATACGCATGTGCACAGGATAACGAACAGGTGGGGGTTCGTCGTGACAAAAACTCCCGTCGAAACTGAGTTTGCTTTAAGAAAAAAGCTCCCGAAGAGGTACTGGATAATGCTAAACGACCTCCTCGTGACCTTCGGCCAGAACGTCTGTAAGCCCCTATCCCCTTTTTGCAGCCGCTGCGGGATATTTAAATATTGCAAAAGGGTGGGTGTGGTCAAGCATAGATAGTTCTTTATTTCCGCCCTTTTAAGTGTTAGGATGTCGTATCAAAAATCCCGTCAATCCGCGGTATAATTAAAACGTCCACTTCTGTATGATGCTGAAGGACATTTTCAAGTAAGGTACTTTTTAATCACTTGCATTTCGCTCGCTTACCCTGCAGCTTGCTGCAGGGAATTCGCTCGCTATGCTTGTTAAGATATGTCATATGTGTATGACCGGTATTGGTCTATAAGATAAGGAGGTACCATATGCCGGAGAAGGTAATAATCTACGGAAAAGATACCTGACCCTACACGAGGGCGGCCCGTGAGGAATACGCCAAAAAAGGGTACGAGGTCGAGTACATAGACGTCAAGGCATCTCCCGAGAACATGGAGAAGATGCTTAAGTGGAGCAAAGGCAGCCGCGTGGTCCCCGTGATAATCGACGGAGGGATCGTAAGGAGCGGCTACGGCGGTGGGTGAGCGGTCTAACCAGGGCCGGCAGGTTGCCGGCCACAAAATAGCTGAAGCGGCAAAAAAATACGACTTTTAATATCTCGGAGGGGAGAGTAGCAAAAAATGGAAAGAACGCTTTCGATAGTAAAGCCTGACGGTGTAAAAAAGAACATAATCGGCGAAGTCATAAAGCGGTTTGAAAAGAACGGGCTCAAGGTCGTGGGGCTGAAGTTGGCAAATCTATCGAAGAAAGAGGCCGAGGGTTTTTACGCGGTCCATAAGAGCAGGCCCTTCTTCGAGAGTCTCACGGGTTTCATGTCCTCGGGCCCCGTGGCCCTCATGGTGCTCTCGGGGGACAACGCCATAAAGAAGGTAAGGGACCTCATGGGCGCGACAGACCCCAAGAACGCGGCCCCCGGCACGATAAGGAAAGACTTTGCCGATTCGATAGAGGCGAATATAGTCCACGGCTCGGACGGCCCGGACACCGCGGCCTTCGAGATACCGTATTTCTTCAACGCCCTCGAGATATTCGAGTAAGGGAAGGCCTATGGAGACGATAGAGAGGATAAAGGCGCACTACCAGTTCGGTCCCGATGACGTAAGTAACCTCATCAGGCTCCGCCCGGTAATGGAGAAGTGCCGGGACGAGTTCGTGGTCGAGTTCTACAACTACGTTAGGAACTTCGAAGAGGCGCATCTTTTCTTGAAGGACGAGGCAACGATAAGGCGGCACCAGGACGCGCTCAAGGTTTGGTTCATGGACCTCTTCAAGGGGGATTACGGACACCATTACCTCGCCGAACTCGAAAAGGTCGGAATGGCGCACGTAAGGATAAACCTCCATGCCCATTACGTCAACGCGGCGTTCCATTTCGTGAAGCTCTTCGTCCAGGACAAACTGCTCGCGGAGTTCAAAGACCCGGAGGAAGTGGCGGACCTCGAGAGGTCGGTGGAAAAGATACTCGACATAAACCTCGACATATTCACGAGCTCGTACATAGAGGAAGAAAAGAAGTTCTTCCTCTCCCGGAAGATCGAGTCCTACCTCATACAGCTGGCGAACAGGTTCTCGTACGGACTTAACCTCATCCTCGTCCTGGGCCTTGCGATCCTTGGCATTACGGTAATCGGCC
>DAIDBB010000175.1 GCA_027310325.1 bacterium
GCTTAATCCTGTGGCCTGTCTTGACGGCGGGTTCGCTGGTTGCGAAAGGGCGGAGCGTTGCATAACCCAGCGTGTGTGGAAGGGGCTGGCCGAGAAGATCGCGGAATTCCTCAATTCAGTTTCGATAGAGGACCTGAGCCACGAAGTGAGGTCGCTCGACGGCAATAAAAAGACCGTGGGTAAGGAGTCTCCCGCGGTATGCGTCGCCGATGATCTGAAGTAAAATGCGCCGCTCTATAAGAGAGCGGATTACGATTTAATATAAATGGAGGTTTTTTCCTTGAATAAGATCTATTTCGACCACAACGCCACGACCCCGATAATAGACGAAGTCTTTGAGGCCGTGGTACCGTACCTTAAAGACCAGTGGGGGAACCCGTCGAGCATACACTGGGCGGGCAGAGGCCCGAAGAAGGCCCTTGAAGAGGCCCGCGAGAAGGTCTGCAAGCTCCTTAACTGCGCGCCCCTTGAGCTTATCTTCACATGCTCCGGGACCGAGGGGGCCAACCACGCGATAAAGGGGCTTGCCTACGCGAAGAAGGACAGGGGCAACCATATCATAACCACAAAAGTCGAACACCCGGCTGTGCTCAATACCTGCAAGCACCTCTCCAAGGAAGGCTTCGATGTAACTTATCTCGACGTCGATCCGGACGGCATGATCGACCTCGAAGAGCTTAAGAAGAGCATCACGCCGAAGACGGTCCTTATTACGGTAATGTTCGCCAACAACGAGACCGGCGTTATATTCCCGATAAAAGAGATAGGCGACATCGCGAAAGAGCGCGGGGTTGCCTTCCATACGGACGCGGTCCAGGCCGCGGGCAAAGTACCCATAGACGTCCAGGACCTTAACGTAGACGTCCTTACGATATCGGGACACAAGCTCTACGCCCCGAAGGGCGTAGGGGCGCTCTTCGTAAGAAGGGGAGTTAGGCTCGTGCCGCTCATCCACGGCGGCCATCAGGAAAGGAACAGGCGCGGCGGGACTGAGAACGTCCCCGGCATAGTGGCCCTCGGAAAGGCCTGCGAGGTGGCGGTAAGGGACATGGATAAGGAGACGGCGCATCTTAAGGCATTGAAGGAAAGGCTCGAAAAGGGGATCTCTGAAAAGGTCCCGCACATAAAGATAAACGGCCACCCGGACAAGAGGCTTCCGAATACGGCCAATATAAGCTTCGAGTTCGTCGAAGGAGAATCGCTCCTCTTGAACCTCGACATGAAGGGCATAGCCGCCTCCAGCGGCTCGGCCTGCACGTCGGGGAGCCTCGAGCCCTCGCACGTGCTCGTTTCCATGGGTATTACGCATGAGCTCTCTCACGGCTCGGTCAGGTTCAGCCTGGGTAAATCTAACACAATGGAGGAGGTAGAATATCTCATTGAGGTTATGCCCCCGATAGTCGAGAGGATGAGGAGCATGTCGCCCCTCTATGCCGGGATAAAATAGACAATCCAAAACGATAGGAGAACAGAATGTACAGCGAAAAAGTAATGGACCATTTCTCAAACCCGAGAAACGTCGGAGAGATAGAAGACGCGAGCGGCACGGGCACGGTCGGGAACCCCGCGTGCGGGGATATAATGAAGCTTACGATAAAGATAGAGAACGATAAGATCACCGACGTCAAGTTCAAGACCTTCGGGTGCGGGGCCGCCATAGCCACAAGCTCGATGGTAACAGAGCTCGTTAAAGGCAAGGAGCTGAGCGAGGCCGACAAGATCTCGAACCAGACCGTGGCCGAAGCGCTCGACGGGCTCCCCCCTGTAAAGATGCACTGCTCCAATCTCGCGGCAGACGCGCTCCACGCTGCCATAGAGGACTACAAGAAGAAACAGGGCAAATAATCCTGACAGCCCCAGGAAATCCCTTTTGGGGGGAAACTTGTTTGTAGAAAGGGTTCCCCCCAAAAGTTTTTCCGCAGTCATTGAGCCCTCCAAAAACCACACGTTCTGCCTAAAATATGTTATATTAAGTGCAGTAAATAAACTTACCTTCAGTCACTGCGCTTGAGAAAAGGGCATTTTCAAAACTTCAGGGAACTGGCCGGCGAGTTTTTGCTCCCGGTGTTTCTCATTCTACTCTGGGCTGCCGGGACGCGGGGATATTTCAGGGCGGAAGCCGCTGGGCTAAAGAAGGTCCCGGAGCTACTCGACCTCGATTACGGCCAGAGAAAGTTCTCCTACGACGGGCCCATCCAGATACTCGCCGATAGAGCCGTCCGGATAATACCGGAAAAAAGCGTCATATATCTCTATAACCCCGCCATTGACGAACAGGCGGCATCGTATTTCTATCTTAAGACGCGTTACGCCCTGTATCCGAGGAAGGTCGTAGACGAACAGAAGAAGTTCGATGTCGGCGCCATGATAAATAGCGATTACGTCATGTTCTACATACCGGCGGATACCGGTCCTGCGGAGGTCCCGGCCTTGGACAGGCTTCCGTTCCTGGACAAGGTCTTCGCGTACGGCGACCGGGAAGGGTACATGGCGATCTACAGGGTGGGCAGGCAATTATGAGGGATGTCTCCCTTTTGCTTTTAGCGCTCGCCTTTTTCTTCATCCCGGGCCGGATAGTCTTGTATTTCGTCGATGGCGATGACGAACTGGGGACGGGTCCAATCGTAAGATGGGCCTTCGCATTCATGCTCGGCCTCGGTTGCATATCCTTACAGATGTTCTTTTATTCCCTGGCCGGCGTCCCTTACGGCATAGTCTATATAGCGGCCCCGTGGGCAATTCTCATGGCGTTTATGATTTTTTCGGGAAAGGGCATCATTACCCCGAAGGGCGGCTCCGCCGACTTTTTGCGGTCCATGGGCCTTACGGGGCTTCTTGCGCTCCCTATAATAATTTCGCAGGTCCTCTACGCCTTCATCTACGGGATCGTACCGCCGATAAGCTCCTGGGACGCCTACCAGACATGGTTTTTCAAGGCAAACGTCTTTTTTAAGGATAGGGGCGTTTTAGCGTCTTTCTTCAAGACCCCGCTTGTGCACCCGGACTATCCCCTCCTGGTGCCGCTTTCGGCGGCCTGGGTCTACACGTGCCTCGGTTATGTAAACGACGTGCTCGTGAGGGCCATATATCCCGTTCAGTACTTGGCTCTACTCCTCATCTTTTATTATTTCGTAAAAAGGTTTAGTTCGGTCCGCACGGCCCTCGTCTTCTCGGCGCTCCTATCTTTAACCCCCATTATAATGGTCCACGGCGCCGGGCTCCCCGTAAGGATAGGGGAGCTCTATACCGGGGACCTCGTCGGGTACGCCGATCTGACGCTATCGATATACTTCCTTGCCGCTGCCGGTTTTTTTTACCTCTACGCGACCGAAGGGAAGAAGTCCCAACTGGTGCTTGCCGCTCTTTTCCTGGGTCTTGCGGCCTGGACAAAGGACGAGGGCACGGTATTTGCCCTTTTCGGCGGGCTCATGGTCATGGCCCACATGGCCATAGCGGGAAAAAAGTCAGAGGCCGGGTGGAAGGAGGTTTTACTCTTCATAGTAATTCTTTCTCTTACGGCGGGCCCCTGGGCCGTGTACAAGGCGGCGCTCAATCTGCCCGGCGAATACGAGCGTACCGCCGGCCTCGCGACGTTCATAAATAACCTTAACCGCCTGCCCGCGATCTTAAGGTTCATGGGATTCATATTTTTCGGAAAGGTCTCGCTTTATAACCTCACATGGTACGCCTACGTGGCGGCGAATATCGTAAACTTCAGAAGGTCGTTCAGGAGGCCGCTGCTTTTCCTAAACCTATTCCTCCTGGCCCAGATATCGGCCTATGTCTTCGTGTTCGTGATCACCCACCTTGAGCTGCAATTCCACCTCAAGACCTCGGTAGACCGCCTGGCCCTTCAGCTTACCCCCCTCGCCATGCTTACGGTAGCCGCTTCTTACGTGGACCTTTTCCGTTCAAAAGAGCCTGAAGGCCGGTAAGGTCCACGCCACTTCGGAGAGACTTTTTAAT
>DAIDBB010000179.1 GCA_027310325.1 bacterium
GCGGACGGGATAATCTAGCCCGCTTTTCTCATGCGCATATGACATCAGCCTATCCTCAACCGCAGGTCCTCGAGCTCCCTTATCCTGTCCCTAAGTTCGGCGGCCTTCTCGAAGTCGAGTTTTTTGGCCGCCTTTTCCATCTCCTTGTGGAGCGTCTTAAGGAGCTTCGGGACCTCGTGGGGAGGTATGTACTCCTCCGTCTTCTCGGCAGCCGTCGGGACCGTGTAGTAATCCCTTTCGTAGATGGAGCTCAGGACGTCCTTTATCGAGCTCTTTATCGTCGCCGGCGTGATGTCGTTTTTTGTATTGTACTCGGACTGTATCCTTCTCCTCCTTTCGGTCTCCTCCACCGCCTTCCTCATCGAATCGGTCATGGTGTCCGCGTAAAGGACGACCTTGCCGTTAAGGTTCCGCGCAGCCCTTCCGCAGGTCTGTATGAGGGAGCGCGCGGAGCGGAGGAACCCCTCCTTGTCCGCGTCGAGTATCGCGACGAGAGAGACCTCGGGTATGTCGAGGCCCTCCCTTAGAAGGTTTATCCCTATGAGGACGTCGAATTTTCCGAGCCGGAGGTCCCTGATTATCTCGACGCGCTCCAGGGTCTCGATGTCCGAGTGGAGGTATTTGACCTTTATCCCGAGGTTTGCGTAGTGCAGCGTAAGGTCCTCGGCCATCCTCTTCGTGAGCGTTGTTACGAGGACGCGTTCGTTCTTTTTTACGCGCTTTTTTATCTCGCCGAGCAGGTCGTCGACCTGTGCGGCGGCGGGCCTCACCTCTATCTCGGGGTCCATCAGCCCGGTGGGGCGTATTATCTGTTCAACCACGCGGCCGTCCGCCTTTCTGAACTCATACTCCCCCGGTGTCGCCGAGACGAAGACGGCCTGGTTTATCCTCTTCTCGAACTCCTCGAACTTAAGCGGCCTGTTGTCAAGTGCCGACGGGAGCCTGAATCCGTACTCGACGAGGGTCTGTTTCCTCGACCTGTCGCCGTGGTACATGCCTATCAACTGCGGGACCGTTATATGGCTCTCGTCTATGAAAAGGAGGTAGTCTTCCGGGAAGTAGTCGATGAGCGTATACGGCGCCTCGCCGGGGAGCCTCCCGGCTATGTGCCTCGAGTAGTTCTCTATCCCGGAGCAGTAGCCCATCTCATCGAGCATCTCGAGGTCGAACTGCGTCCTCTGCTCGAGCCTCTGGGCCTCAAGGAGCTTATTCGCGGCCTTGAGCTCCAAAAGACGCTCCCTCAACTCGTCCCGTATGTCGTTTACCGCCCTTTTCAGGTTGTCCCTCGTGGTTACGAAGTGGCTCGCCGGGTGAATGAGCGCCTTCTCCGCCTTGCGAAGGGGTTTTCCGCGCAAAGGGTCTATCTCGGTTATCGACTCGACCGTATCGCCGAAGAAGGCGAGCCTCAGCGCTATCTCCGCCTCGTAGGCGGGGAATACGTCGACGACGTCGCCCCTCACCCTGAAGGTACCCCTGTAAAAGTCGAAGTCGTTCCGCTGGTACTGCATCTCGACGAGCCTCTTAAGGACGCTGTTCCTGTCGGTCTCCATGCCCCGCTCGACGTACAGGTGCATCGAGCCGTAATCGCTCGGAGAGCCTATGCCGTAGATGCACGAAACCGAGGCGACGATTATGACGTCCCTCCTCGTAAGTAGCGCGTGAGTCGCCGAGTGCCTGAGCTTGTCTATCTCGTCGTTTATAGAGGCGTCCTTCTCTATGTAAGTGTCGGTCGTGGGGACGTAGGCCTCCGGCTGGTAATAGTCATAGTAAGAGACGAAGTACTCGACCGCGTTATCGGGGAATAGCTCCCGGAACTCGGCGTACAGCTGGGCGGCCAGGGTCTTGTTGGGCGCTATGACGAGAGAAGGCCTTCCGAGGGCCTCGATCGTCTTGGCCACGGTAAAGGTCTTCCCTGAGCCCGTCACCCCCAAAAGCACCTGGGCCAGTGCCCCTTCTTCGATACCCCCGACGAGCCCTTCCACGGCCTTTGGCTGGTCGCCCCTGGGGATGAAGTCAGTCTTTATTCTGAAAACGCCTTCCGCCATAATATTTAAAAATATCACGAATTTGCGCTGGCCGCAATCCCTACGCGCCCGGTAGATACGGGCCCGGAGACCTAAAAATGAAATTCTTAGTTGACAAAATCAAGATATTCTGTATTAATAATGTTGGAACTTCATCCTTTCGCGCTTCACACCTCGGGGCATCCGTAAACACACACCCAGACATCACACCCGTCCTGGAATCCAGATTTAAAAAGAGAGCGCCGGGGCATAACGGCTCTTTAGCGTGGACGTTTCTAAAACCCGCAGGGAAACTCACCTCCGCGACCCGCTAAGCCGGTCCATCCCGGACTCTCCATTCATTCCAGACCATTATGAAAGAAAACGACATTGCCCGATCGCATTACCAAGGCGACGATCTGATAGCATACTGGAGGGTCGTAAGGAAAAGTAGGCTTTTCATCATGACCCTTGCGGCCATCTCGGTCATCTCGACCGCCCTTTATTCGATCTTCCTGACCGACGTCTACGAGGCCGCCGCAATAATAGCGCCGGTAAGCGGAAAGGACAACGTCCAGGACAGGCTCTCCGCCTTCTCCCAGCAGTTCGGGATGATACCTGGACTTTCCATGCCGGCCTCCTCGTCTTCATCCGAGATAGTAAACACGCTGAACTCGAACATCCTCCGGAGGGAGGTCATCGAGAGGAATAACCTCATGCCGCTCCTTTTTCCCGAAAGATGGGACAAAGGCAGCGGCGCGTGGAGAGAAGAAAAAGCCGGGAAAGGCCCGTTCATGTACCTTGCGGCCATAAGCCCGTGGAGGAAAGATGACGGCGCTCCCACCATGTGGGACGGCGTAAGGAGCCTTAAGGCGATAATAAGGGTCAAAAGCAACCCGAAGGACAACACCATAACGGTTTCGGCCGATACTTACGACCCGGGGCTCTCGGCAAGGCTCGTGGGCTCCTTTCTCGCGGCCCTGAACGACCACGTGAGCGGCGAGTCTAAAAGGGTCGCGGACTCTACTAGAAGGTACCTCGAAGGGCAGCTGCGCAGCACCGCCGATCCGTTGATAAGGCAGAAGATCTATAACCTCATCGCACATCAGATAGAAGTGGCGATGATGTCCGAGGTCAAGGAGAACTTCGCGTTCAAGGTCATAGACCCTCCGCAGGCGCCGGACAGGAAGGTTGGGCCGAAAAGGCTCAGGATGGTCTCCCTGAGCCTGGCGCTCTCCCTTTTTGCGGGCGCGTTTTTTTCTTTTTTTATCGAGTATTCCGAGAGGATGAAAAAGAACCGTTAATACTTTAGGAAAGATCCAGCATATATGACGACCTGGCTTTTTAGAAAAATACCTTTCAAGCTCACGTTCTTCCTGGCCCTCCTATGGCTTCCGGTCCTTCCTTCCGGGCTGCCTGCCGCCGATACGGTTGGATACGGGCAGGCGTGTCCGCAGGACCCTTCCGGGCAGCCGCCGTTATCCGGGGCCGGGGACTGCCGTCAGGGGCCGAATCGGCGGAACGCCGATGACCTGACCCCTGAACAGCGCGACGCCATACAGAGGGAGATGTCACGAAACGGCGGGCTCACCCCGGAGGCCATGGACGCGCTCAGGCAGGACCCCGAGTTCAGGGAAGTCGACGTCGATGAGATATTAAGAGGTAGAGAGCTTCAGCAGATGAAGGACGGGGGCCAGGGTGAAAACGGAGACGTCGACCATAACACGGGCGCGTCGCCCGGAAGGCACGGGAGTGAAACGGCCGGGACGGACGAATACGTGGATTATAACGTGGCGCCCTATGACGGAAGCGTGGACAATGGCGGTGATTATAACGGGGCCGGTCATGGGCAGAGCGCCAACGGGGCCGGAAAGAACGGCCCAGGCAAGAGTCCCGTAAGAGGCCCTTCCGACGAAAAGACCGGAAGGACCGATGAACGGGCCGAAGTGGAAAGACGTGGGACGGGGCAGCAGGAAAAAGGCTCTCTCTTCGACAGGTACTTGAAGAACCAGCCTCTCGAGGCCGGCCGTCTTAAGCCCTTCGGGTATGACCTCTTCAAGGGGGTCCTCCTAAGGCAGCCCGGGGACCTGCCGGTTGCGTCAGACTACGCCGTGGGGCCGGGCGATGAGATAAACATCTTCCTGTGGGGAAGGGTCAACGCCCGCTATACGCTTACTGTGAGCAGGGACGGCACGATACTATTTCCCAACGTAGGGGCGCTAACGGTAAGCGGCATGACCTTCGAGGACATGAAAAGGCTGCTTACGAACGAGGCCAAAAAGATCGTGGGCGCCGACGTCAGCGTCACGATGGGAAGGCTCCGGTCGATCCAGGTCTTTGTCCTCGGCGAGGTCGAAAGGCCCGGGGCCTACACGCTGGGGGCGATGTCAACGCTTACGAACGCCCTTATGGCGGCCGGAGGGCCGACGAGCATAGGGTCGCTCCGGAGGATAGACCTGAAGAGGGGCGCCTCGACGGCCGCCACCATGGACTTCTACGACCTCCTCCTTAACGGCGACAGGTCAAAGGACCTGAGGCTTCAGAACGGGGACCTTATATTCGTTCCGACAATAGGGCCCATAATCGGGGTGGCCGGCAACGTGAAGAGGCCTGCGGTCTACGAGCTTGCCGAAGGCGCGGACCTTTCCTCGGCCCTGAGACTCGCGGGCGGGATAATCCCGACCGCCTACACACAGCAGATGCAGGTCGAAAGGGCGGTGGACAACGAGAAAAGGATAGTCGTCGACATAAACGCGAAGGAGCCCGGGGCCGCTTCGTCGTTCAAGCTCCAGGACGGTGACCTCGTAAAGGTCGCCTCGATAGTAGACAGGGACGTGAACGCCGTATACCTCCACGGCAACGTGAAGAGGCCGGGCAAATACGAATTGAAGGAAGGGATGAGGCTCAGGGACGTATTAAAGGACGAGTCGGCGCTCAGGAAGGAGTCCTTCCTCGGATACGGGCTGATAAAAAGGCTCGTCCCGCCCACATATGACGTCGAGCTCGTGCCTTTCAGCCTCAAGGCCGCGTTCTCCGACGCATCATCCGCCGAGAACATGGCGTTGAAGCCCCTTGACGTCATCTACGTCTTCTCCGAGTGGTTCTTCAGGGACAGGCCCACGGTTACCATAAGCGGATACGTTAGAAAGGGCGGCAGGTTCAAGCTCGAGGAGAAGATGACGGTAAAGGACCTTGTATTGCTTGCCGGAAGCCTCGGGAAGGACGCGTCCCGGAAGGATTTCGAGCTGTACAGGACCGACCCCGACACAAAGAAGGTCACGCTCGTAAAGCTCGACCTCGGCAAGGCTATGGACGGTGATGGCGTTAATAATCTCCTCCTCAAAGACCAGGACAGGGTGGTGATCCACTCGGTAAGGGAGACTTCGCCGGGCCGGACCGTTACGGTTACCGGCGAGGTCAACAGGCCCGGCAAGTACGAATACGCCGAGAACATGACCGTAAAGGACCTCGTCTTCGCCGCCGGAGGGCTAAAGGAGTCGGCCTACATAGACGAGGCGGAACTCGCTTCGAGCGCGATCGAGGCGGGCCGGAGCTTCGCGATATCTTACGAGAAGATAGACCTCGGAAAGGCCATGGCCGGGGACCCGGCGAACGACCTCAAGGTCAACCCCTATGGCACGCTTTTCGTAAAAAAGATACCGGGCTGGAGGGAAGAGAACTACGTCGAGATATCGGGAGAGGTCGTCTTCCCCGGAAAGTACATCGTAAGGAAGGGGGACAGGCTGTCATCCCTTATCGAGAGGGCGGGAGGGTTTACACCCAGGGCCTATATCAAGGGTGCCGCATTTACAAGGGAGTCCGTAAGGAGGCTTCAGCAGAAAAACATCGACGAGGCGGTGAACAGGCTGGAAAAGACGATATTGTCGACGGCCGCGTCGACCATACAGGCGGCCATGACGCCAGAAGAGGCCAAGCAGCAGGCCGCGGCGCTCGACCAGAAAAAGGAGCTCCTCGCCAGGATGAGGGCGGTGAGAGCGAAAGGCCGCATCAGCATAGACGTAGATGAGGCGACGAAGGCAAGGGGCTCCTCGTTCGACGTCCGGCTCGAGGACATGGACAGGCTTGTCGTGCCGGAAAGGCCTGCGGAGGTCCATGTCATGGGGTCGGTCTACAACCAGACGGCCTTTGTATACGACCCGTCCGAGCCCATATCGTCCTACATCAAAAAAGCCGGCGGCTTCACCGAGGACGCGAACGAGGACGGGATATACATCCTCAAGGAAGACGGCACGGCGAAGAGCAGGAGATACGACGGCTCATGGGGCTTCAGGTGGGACTCAGCAAATCACCGCTGGGTGAGCGGCGGCTTTATGAACGCGACCCTCGACCCCGGCGACACCGTCGTTGTGCCCGAAAAGGTGGAGAAGATAGCGTGGCTGAGGGAGATAAAGGACATTACCCAGATACTCTACCAGATAGCGGTCACCGCGGGCGTGGCCATAAGGCTCCTGTAAAGACAGATGAACGAGATCGTAATAACGGATCTGGAAGGGATGGAGGGGTGGTTGAGGCCGCTCTTGAGGGACGTCTCCAGGGGCGACAGGGTCTTCATAAAACCTAACCTCTGCAACGACATGCCGCCTTCCTCCGGCGTTAAGACGGACTTAAGG
>DAIDBB010000202.1 GCA_027310325.1 bacterium
TGAGCAGCAGTCGGCCGCGACCGAGCAGATAAGCGGCGACATAGAGTCGGTCTCCGATGTCATAGCCGAGACCTCGAAGAGCGCCCAGCAGATAGCCTCGGCCAGCAACGAGATAGCAAGGCTGGCCGCGGGACTTAAGACTAACGTAGAGATGTTCAGGGTCGGCCGCGCGGGGGAAATGACCCTGATAAAGGAAGCTCAGAATAGAAAAGCGGCCTACGTCGAAAGGCCGGCGTTCGCTCAATAGATGACCGCGCTCCGCCGTTTGGCGGAGCCCTACATTTCCCTTCGGGATTCCCCTGTCCTACCCTCCTTGAAAAAGCCCGCTATCTCTGGTAGATTTTATTTATGGGAAGGATTTCGTTCATAAAGGTCGCAGTTTCGGCAAGGGTGGCGTAAGTGGCGTTAGAGACCGTCTGCCAGAATAAAAAGGCATATCACGATTATTTCATCGACGAGACTATCGAGGCCGGGATAGTCCTTACGGGGACAGAGGTCAAGTCCCTGAGGCTCGGGAAGGCAAACCTTAAAGACAGCTACGCGAGGATAAAGGACGAGGAGGTGTTCCTCGTAAACACCCACATAAGCCCCTACACAAAGGCGGACACCTTCCGTCAGGTAGACCCTGAAAGGACCCGGAAGCTCCTTCTCCACAAATCCGAAATAAAAAGGCTCATCGGAAAGACCAGGGAAAAAGGCTACACGCTTATCCCGACGAAGATCTATTTCAAGAACGGGAGCGCCAAGGTAGAAATAGGCCTTGCCAGAGGCAAGACCCTCTATGACAAGCGCGAGGTCCTCAAGAAAAAGACCGTGGAAAAGGAGATGGCCAAGGCCTTCAAGGGGAGGAAAAGCCGCGAAAGTTAAGGGTTTTTTAAAGGGCTTTTTAAAAACCCCCGGGTATGTTAGAATAAGTGGTAGGATTTGGATCCAGCTCATTGACATAAACCCATCGCATTGAAGAATGGGGGCGACCGGTTTCGACGGGACGAACTGATGCCGGGTGAAGCATACCGAGGCCCGCTCCTCGTTAAACAGGCGGAAACACATAGTCGCCAACGACTATAACTACGCACTGGCTGCTTAAGTCAGCCGGCGTCCGGTAGGCCCTTTCCTGCGGGGCTTATTGGACGACAACTAGCAGGATGGCCTCCGGGGCTCGGTCCGAAGGACCTGGGGGCGAGAGCCAAACGGACTGGCTTCCTCGTCGCTTGCCTGTAATGGGCGAGGGGGCGAGATTTAATTACGGGCTAAGTATGTAGAAGAATCGGCTAAGCGCTTCCGGACGTGGGTTCGATTCCCACCGCCTCCACCAAATTAAAAAAGGGGATATTTAATATCCCCTTTTTTAATTTCTATGGTATGGAATCGAACGGCGGTCGAGCGCCGAGCAAGTGCGAGGAAAAGGACGAGCGGGAGCGAGGCCGGAAGCGAGACTGACCGGAGCCTGAATGAGGAGACGGGAGTCTCCGGATGAAGGCCGATTCCCACCGCCTCCACCAATCTTTTCTTAATAAAATTAAGGGGTTAGATAATTCTAACCCCTTAATTTTTGTGTCCCCAAAAAGACCCCAATTTCTAAAAACCGCCTCGACAGAACGTATAACAGTATGAATAAAAACCTTCAAAGACTGTTTTTGGTTCACTACTATAAGTCTTACAAATCTTCTAAAAGCTTTCTTAGAAGATCTCACGGAGTGGAACTGAGCAGGCTATAGACGATGGTAAAAACGACCGTGAAGGTGGTCGATATAAGTCAGATACTGCGGCCGAGAGCTATAAAAGAATTCTTAAAAGTGCATTTGACGGGACTTATGAAATACGCACTCGTGGAAGTTCAAGCAGGAACGCGTTCAACGACGAATGGGGAACTCAAGAGCTCAAGGGTAAAACGGATCTGGAAGAAACAATTAAAAGTTCAGAAGACAACCCCCTCCCACAAAAATTAATAATAAAATTCGGCAAGGACGCAATAAGAGAATCCATGGAAGGGGATTGACCGTGCATACTGTGGATGAGAGTTCCGTCAAGGGACTTTTTGACAGGATCGGGCAATTCGACCACCTCGTGACCCCGGGGAGTGAGGCGGCCATAGGCCCGTTTCTCGAGCTCGACATCATGGCCGCGAGGGCCGCCTTTGACAGCAAGTTCTGGGACCAGTATCACGCCGCCAGGTACGGCGCTCCGAAGATCCGCTCAGGCGGCTCAATAACCTTTTTCGCAGGGATCCGGAGCCAGAGGCCGGTCCCCGGGATCTCCGTAATAGCGGCGATAAACAGCGCCATAGAAGGCCTTGGCCGGGCCCTCGCCGTTGAGCTTGCTCCCATA
>DAIDBB010000209.1 GCA_027310325.1 bacterium
GATAAGGAGTTCAGGGAGTACTCCGAGGAGGATGTAAAAAAAATAGAATACATCTGGAAATACCTTAAAAAAGGCTTCAAATACAAGATAGCTTACGAAAAGGCGATGGAAGAGATCTCGAATCCGCAGCTTAACCTCACAAAAACGGAAAATCCCTCTAACAAGGGGTAGGAGGAGTTATAATGGAAGGGCTTTCGATAAGCTCTGAACCGCCCAGTAGTAATTTAGCCGACAAACGAAAATCCGAACTTGCGGAACTGATTGAAGACCCTGCCAGCCGGCCCGATTACTGGCACGACTGGAAGTGGCAGCTTAAGAACAGAATTACCTCCCTTGAACAGATACGCGAGCTTATACCTTTGACCCGAAGGGAAGAAGAAGGCATAAAGCGCGCGAAAGGGCGTTTGGCCATGGCCATAACCCCTTACTTCTTTTCATTAATCGACAAAACCGATCCCAAATGCCCCATAAGAAAGCAGGCCATACCGAGGCTTGACGAATTCGGCGTAGCCTCCTGCGAGATGGTCGACCCTTGCGGGGAGGACAACCACTCGCCGGTGCCCGGCCTGGTCCACAGGTACCCTGACAGGGCGCTTCTCATAGTGACCGACTCTTGCGCCATGTACTGCAGGTACTGCACCAGGCGGAGGATGGTCGGCGAGGAACTCCCGCCGATGTCCATAGAGCGCTTCGAGGACGCCTACAAGTACATAAAGTCGAAGAAGGCCATACGCGACGTCCTCATCTCCGGCGGCGACCCGCTCATGATGAAGACCGAGGTCCTTGAGAATTACATAAAAAGGCTCCGCTCGATACCGCACATCGAGATAATAAGGATCGGCACGAGGGTGCCGGTTACCCTCCCGATGAGAGTGAATTCCGAGCTTGTCGAGATGCTCAAGCAATACCATCCCGTGTACATGTCAATCCACTTCTCGCACCCGAGGGAAATAACGCCCGATGTGGCGCGGGCCTGCGGGATGCTTGCTGACGCTGGAATACCGCTCGGTAGCCAGACCGTGCTACTTAAGGGCATAAACGACAGACCGGCTGTAATGAAAAAGCTGATGCAGGACCTTCTTAAGACGCGCGTCCGGCCCTACTACATATATCAGTGCGACATGGTCGTGGGGACCAACCACTTCAGGACCCCCGTGGCCGTTGGAATAAACATCATGGAAGAGCTCCGGGGCCACACGACCGGCTACGCGGTCCCGACCTTCGTCGTTGACGCGCCGGGAGGCGGGGGGAAGATCCCCGTTGCGCCGACGTATCTTCTCTCGCAGGCAAAGGGGAAGGTGACGTTAAGGAATTACGAAAACAAGATCTTTAACTACATAGAGCCGGTTACGCTGCCTGAATCCAAGTAAAAGGGGAGGGGCCTTGGAAAATCCTGACGCCTGGTACGGTGATGATAGGAACAAATATATCCTCCGGTGGCTCGCTGACGGCCCCGAGGAAAGGGGCGGGACGGTCATCCAGCTCGATACGGAAACGAGGCTTAAGATGCTGATGGACGCCCTTAACTCCGGGAGCGGTAAAAACGCCGTCGTCCTTAAATATCCCGGCAGACTCTGATTCCCTTATAAACCGGGGCGCGTACGTCAATCGTACGCGCCTTTTTTATTTGCCGGACTTAAGGAAAAGATTGTCCTTGATAGGGACGGGCGAAAAAGATAAAATAATCTTTATACAAATTTTTTTGACCTTATTAGACACAAATTCCTTTCAGGTTTTTATACAAGGAGGTTGGAAAGATGTCGCTCGATTATCAGGTAATGGACCAGGATTACAAGAAGGCCCTTCTCGATACGCTTTACACGCGGTCGTTCAAGTTTGACGTGGAAAAGGGGTTTACCCTTTCGAGCGGTCAAAAAAGCGACGTGTACATAGACTGCAAAAAGACGGTCCTCTCGGCCGAGGGGATGGAAGGCGTTGGGTACGCTTTTTTCCACGAGCTCAAGCTCGAGCCCATAGACGGCATCGGGGGCATGACGCTCGGGGCCGACCCCATAGCCTACGCTACGGCCCTCATAAGCACCATGAACGGCAAGCCCTTGGACGTCTTCATCATCAGGAAAGAGCCTAAGAAGCACGGCACCCAGCAGTGGATGGAGACCAACTTGCAGCCCGGCGCGTGGGTCTGCATCATAGAGGACGTCATCACGACAGGGGCCTCCACCATCCTCGCCGTCCAGAGGGCGCGGGAGTACGGCTTTCAGGTAAGACGGGTCCTTGCGCTCGTTGACAGGGAAGAGGGCGGCAAGGAGAACATCCAGAACGCGGCGAAGGTAAAGGTCGACGCCCTCTTCACAAAGACCGACCTTATGGAGCTCCACACAAAGGAACAGAAGCTGAAGGAAGTCGCCGAAAAGAAGGCGGCCCAGAAGCAGGAGCAGAAGCCGTTTTTTTAGCAAATGAGTTTCTTGTCATTGTCTCTAGAAAAATCCAGGGCAGGGGTGAGCAGCGCATAAGGCTGAGCGGGTTCGCTACGCCGGGGGAGAAAGCCGCGAGCCGTCTTCAGGGCGAAGCGTAACTCAAGCGGCGAAGCGTTCAGGGGAAGAGGCGGTAAGCGCTGAGAACCCCCTGCCCAAAGCGCGCAGTTAGCGCGCAAAAAGCTCTACAGCAGGGCGCTAAAATAAATTTATTCTTCGCCGCCTCTGAATCCTGACTCCAAATCCAATATCGAAAGCCCATACCTCACTCCATGGCCCACCCGAAAAATAGGATAATCTTTCCGCTAGACGTTCCGGACCTCGATGAGGCCTTAGAGTTCGTCGAGATCTTGAAAGACGACGTCGGGGTCTTTAAGATCGGCCTTGAGCTCTTTGTAAAAAGCGGCCCCAGGGCCGTCGGGGCGGTGAAGGAAAGGACCGACGCGGCAATCTTTCTTGACATGAAGTTCCACGACATACCCGAGACCGTCAAGGGCGCCATACGGTCGGCTTCTACCCTGGGGGTAGAGTTCGTTACCGTCCACACCGAGGGCGGGAGCGCTCTCATGAGGGCGGTTGTAGAGGGGAGCGGTGGAAAGACTAAGGTCCTTGGCGTTACGGTCCTTACTAGCCTTTCTAGTGTTGACCTGGTCGAAGCCGGGTTCGACCCGAAGTACAAGGACGCCTCCGAGCTTGTCGCCGCGCGCGCGCGCCTCGCTCGTAACGCGGGATGCGCCGGCATAGTCTGCTCCGGGCTCGAGGCCGGTCTTGTTAAAAAAAAATTGGGTAAGGATTTTCTTGTAGTTACCCCCGGCATACGGCCGAAGGACTCGCCTCCAGATGACCAGAAGAGGCTAACGACGCCGTACGAGGCGATATACAACGGGGCAGATTATATAGTCGTCGGAAGGCCCATCCGAAACGCCCCGGACCCCCGCAAGGCCGCCTCCCTTATCGCCGAGGAAATAGGCAAGGCCTTAAAAGACAGGGCCTGACACAAAATCAGGAACTGATAATGCCAAGGATAAAAGCCAGAAGCGGATCATTGATTACTTTTTTCTAAGTCCTCAGGCGGTCGATAATATTCAAGTGTTATTTTTTGATTACTCATATATGCACGAACTTCGTTTAAACCGCCAGGGTCAACGCCTCCAGTCCCTATAATATCGGAATCACTATAGAACTCATAGTATGTATCGTCTGTAAAAAGTAGGAATACCTGTGATCTTGGTGTTCTAGTTCCCTGTTTAACAACTACGCCACAAATTTTTTTCCCAATTATCTGTTTTACCTCATGCTTCATAGGACACATATGCGCTCCCCTTTTCTAATACCGAATTTGTAGGCTAATTTTCTTAGCAACTTTGTTATTATGCCTGAGAGAATGGAGCCATCGTGTATCAAACGTATCTATAATCTCAATCTCATTAAGTTGCTCTTTAGCGGGTTCAGGTTTGTAACCTGAACCCAATGTTTCGGACACGGTTCAGCTCTCGCTTGCCTGTACGCTCGTAGCTTAGAAGCGCAGTCCCATGCCTGTCCCGAAGTAATGAGTAAACCCG
>DAIDBB010000571.1 GCA_027310325.1 bacterium
CCTTTGTCCTCTCCACCTCGGCTTCCGAGGCCTTGACGTCGAACCTGGCCGCCTCTTCCAGGACCTTCGAGTTCTCGAGATTTACCTCGGACTCCGCGATGGTCTTTTCAGACTCCAGGATAGATGCCCTGGCCTCTTCCACTTTTGCCTTGAGCTCACGGCTGTCAAGCCTTACGGCCGTAGTCCCGGCCTTGATGGAGTCGCCTTCGGCGCAGCAGAGCCACTCTATCCTTCCTGATATCTTTGGGGCCAGCTCCACCTCGGTGGCCTCCATGACACCGGTAGTCTCGATATAGTCCGGGGCCGCCCCCTTCCGTATAATCGTAAAATATACAACGGCTATCATGATGAGGACAAGGACCAAACCGATGACCTTGATCCTGGTTCGTCTGTTAGACCGCATAGGCGGAAGCCCCTGTATGGAAATAGACCAGAGAATAGCGATAAGGCATATATCAACGTTTTAATCGGCTGAGCGCCTGGAGTAATCGGCCGGCGAAAAGGTTAGACTCGTATCTGAAAACAAACTGATCCGTGAGTGAATTAAAAAGTTTTTTGAAGCGCTTTTCCCATTATTCATCCTTGACGTTCATTACGTTTACGACTATCACGCCGTCGACCTCCAATTGCCCTTCCTGGGCCGCCTCAAGCGATGCCGCATCCCAGGCTTCGCCGTCCTTCCTCCAGACCCCGTTGCATACTATCTCCTGGCCTTCTTTTAAAAGATCGAGAGGCGGCTTTTGAAGCCTGTACCTGGGTATCAAAAGGAGGCTCTTAAAAGACATGTCCTCAAACGTAACCGGATTGCAATTGCCAACGAACCAGTACTCGGTGTTCTTGCCGACAGTCCTGGACCCCTCAAGGCCCTCGACAACGGTAACGGTGAGCACGTTGGTCTTGTCGCCCGCGTCAAAATTACGGGGCTCGCCGACATCGAGCCTGAGCTTCATGCATATCTCCATTCACTGTTTTTTTATTAACCATAACAGATATCATATCAGCCCGTTTATCCGCAACAAAGAAAAATGTTTGCCATAGGAACATCCTTTCCTATTTAATCATACTACCAAAAGAGATTAAAAAGCTGTAAACCGGCCTAACCGCGTTCCATTGTGAGCTCTTTAGCGCCGCCTTCACCCTCACTGCGGACCTTCTCCGAAAGAGCGACCTGATCGCCAGGCCCCTCCGCGACCTTCTGATAAGACACGAGCCCGCCTCGGATACGTCTATATAATCGCACCACAGGTTCTTTAATTCCCCGGCAAATACTATGAATCATTTATATCCCTTCCCCCCCGGCGGCGTAATCCGTAGCCGAGATACGTACTCCCAGGGGCTTCCTTTCCGGCCAGACCTTTCGCACCGCGGCAAAGACTTCGAGGGGGAAACGCATGCGGGGGCTGAAAAATCAGGGATGCCCTGTTATATGAGGGCATTCCTCCCTTTGGACTTGAAGCGCTTCAGCCGGAAGAGATCGTCCCTTTCCCTTTCTTCAAGAACCCTTTTTATATCCCTTATGCGGCCCTTTATGGAAGGCAGTATGACCTCCTGAATGGCGTTTATCTTCCTCGTGTCGGCCCTTATCGCCTCGCCGACCCTGCCCAGGACCGCCTCTTTTGATGAGAGCTTGACGATCAGGTCGGCCGCTGCTTCAAAATCCCTGGCAACGTCAAAGACCTCCGCCCTCTCTCCGGCAGGAGAGATATCTCTCGCCCTCATGCTCCTTATAAGCGGCTTTTCCTTTATCTCGGGTACGTTAACCCCCCATATGTTCATCATCTTTATTTCGAGAGAAACGTACCTCTTCGCCGCGTTGGCGAAAGAATCGAGCGCCTCGCTATCGAGGGCGCTTGCAAGGGCAAGCCTCCTCTGTGCCCTGCCGAGCGCCTTCGTGAGGCCTTCCCTCATATCCATGCTCTCTCCCACGACATTAAAAAACTCCTTCATGAGG
>DAIDBB010000225.1 GCA_027310325.1 bacterium
ACCTCAAGGAGCACGGCGTGCTCGACCCGTCCGTCTATGATGTGGGCAGTCTGGACACCACTGGCCACGGCCTCCATGCAGCACTTAAGCTTGGGTATCATCCCCCCGACCGCCACCTTTTTATTTATGAGCGACCGGGCCTCTGATAGGCTCAGGGACGAGATGAGCTTCTTACTATTGTCAAGCACACCTTCGACATCGGTTAGGAGAATAAGCTTTTCAGCCCCGAGGGCCATTGCCACCTTGCCGGCAACGGTATCGGCATTTATATTGTAACTGAGCCCGTCCTCCCCTCCCCCGACCGGGGCTATAACGGGGATGAAGTTATTCATCTCCAGCGTCTTTATGACGGACGCGTCAACGGACTCGACGTCGCCGACAAACCCCATATCCTCGCCCTTTATCGTAAGCCTCTTGGCCCTTATAAGGCCCCCGTCCTTACCCCCGAGGCCTACGGCCTTTCCTCCATAAAAATTTATAAGTCCGACTATTTCCTTGTTGATCTTCCCAACGAGGACCATCTCGACGACGTCCATCGTCTCGTCATCAGTTACCCGTATGCCTTTTACGAACCTTGTCTCCTTGCCGAGCTTAGCGAGGAGGCCGCCTATCTGGGGGCCTCCCCCGTGGACGATCACGGGGTTTATGCCGACGTACTTCATGAGGACCACGTCCCTGGCGAAGCTCCTTTTGAGCCCCTCCGCCACCATGGCATGTCCACCGTATTTGATGACGATGGTCTTATTGTAAAACTTCCTTATATAGGGAAGCGATTCGAATAAGACCTTTATCTTCTCAATGTTTTTCTGCAACCGCTAGAGCCCCCGAAAGATTCAGAACGTTTATAAAATGTATCTGGAGAGGTCTTCGTTTTTTACTATCTCCGAGAGCCTCTTCCTTACGTATTCCCTGTCTATCACTATCTTTTTTGAAGGCATGTCCGGGGCGTCGAAGGACGCTTCGTCAAAGACCCGCTCCATAACCGTATGAAGTCTTCTTGCCCCGATGTTCTCCATCCGTTCGTTAACGATTGTAGCGATGGATGCTATCTCCCTTACCGCGTCGTCGGTATACGTTATCTCAATGCCCTCGGTCTCAAGGAGCGCCTTGTATTGCTTCAAGAGCGCGTTTTCAGGCTCAGTAAGTATCCTTATGAAATCGTCCTCTCCCAGGGGCTCGAGCTCCACCCTTATCGGGAACCTCCCCTGGAACTCCGGGATGAGGTCCGATGGTTTAGCGACATGGAACGCCCCTGAGGCTATAAAAAGGATATGGTCGGTCTTTACCATGCCGTACTTGGTATTTATCGTCGACCCTTCGACTATGGGA
>DAIDBB010000233.1 GCA_027310325.1 bacterium
GGAGACCCCGTCCGATATCGGCTCGATGGCCGGGGATTACAAGAGGTCCAAGTTCCTGGCAGAAAAAGAGGTGTATGGCTTCATCGAAAAGGGTCTTCCCGCCGTAATCGTAAACCCCTCCACGCCCATAGGCCCCATGGACAGGAAGCCCACGCCAACCGGCAAAATTATAGTCGATTTCCTTAACGGTAAGATTCCTGCGTATCTCGATACGGGCCTTAACTTCGTGGACGTGGAGGACGTGGCGGCCGGGCACCTCCTCGCTTCAGCGCACGGCGCCGTCGGCCAGAGATACATTCTCGGCAACGTGAACATGACGCTACGGGAGTTCTTCGCGGCGTTAGCTAGGTTAACAGGAAGAAAGCCTCCGAGGGTCCGTCTCCCTTACGCGCCGGTACTCCTCGCGGCGCATGTGGACGAGGCGGTATCCCGGCTTACGGGAAAGCACCCGACGATACCCCTTACGGGCGTAAGGATGGCCGGGAAATACATGTTTTTCGACTGCTCGAAGGCGATTAAACTGGGCATGCCCCAGACACCCATTGAAAAAGCTATAATAAAGGCCGTAGAATGGTTTGAGGGAAACGGCTACATCAGAAAAAAGAGGGCGTGATGTACGAGAAAAAGGCTGAAACGGCGCAAAAAGAGGACGGCAAGAAAAAGGACAGAAAACTCGGCGACGAGTGGGCTGACTGGTCCGGAGACCCGAGGGACCAGGTCATAGACGAGAAGGCCTCGACGTTCCTCGTCCTCGGCTCGGTTGTGTTTTTCCTTATGCTTTTATTATTTCTTTTCGCATGGTACATGGTGGAGCCGCGGGTCGGGCAGTTAAGTCCCCTGGCCGCGCATATCGGCCGGTACGCCTCGATCGGGCTTACCGCTCTTTTCCTGCTTCTGGTCATAGTCGAGGGCCTGGTCCTTAGATCGGGAAAGTCGCTTTTCCCGTACAGGCTTGTGGAGAAGTTCCTGGTTACGCTGCTACCCAGGGCGATATGGCTCGGCGGAAAGTTCGGCACGAGCAGGGACAGGATCGGGAACTCCTTCATAAAGATCCATAACTTCATAACGAAGACGTCCGCCTCCGGGGGCTTAAGCGCGGAAAGGCTCCTCGTGCTTCTCCCGAGGTGCCTCAAAAAAGAGGCCCGTAACGAGATAGCGTCGAGGATAACCGGGGACTCATCGAAGATCTATACCGCTGCCGGCGGCGAGGAGGCGAGAGAGGCGATAATACAGTACAGGCCGACCTGCATTCTCGCCATAGCCTGCGAAAGGGACCTCATGGGCGGGATAAAGGACGTCGCGGAAAAGATCTCGGTGCTGGCCATAGCGAACAGGAGGCCCGAGGGCCCTTGCAAGAACACGGAATTTTCAGTAGCGGAGCTTGAAGAGGCCCTTAAGG
>DAIDBB010000247.1 GCA_027310325.1 bacterium
TCTTAAGCCTGTTTTTTTCTATCGTTTCCTCCGGGGTCAGATGACTCTTTTTCTCCAGCCGCTCTATCTTTCTCTCGAAGTCTTTATGGGTTTTGAATTTTTTTTTAAAGTCCTCGTCTTCCTTGATAAGCTTTTCGACCATCTCTTTGTCCATAAGGACCTCCCCCCTTTTTTATAAAGTTGGTTAGTTGACGGCCCGTTCCGGTAAAAAAGCTATTTTTTTTTAGCTGAATTTAAGGGGAAAAGGGGAATATCCGCTGAATTCCCCAAACTTTTATATTAACCTAACGACAAAAACTTGTCAATAATGCTTCTAATCTATAAATGCAGGTTTTATAAGCCGGAATCGTTTGTTTTGAGCTCAGCCTCGGACTTTCTCAGATATACGGGGCTTAGCATTTCAGGGGGCACG
Organism: bacterium; assembly: GCA_027310325.1. Lineage (GTDB taxonomy): Bacteria > Desulfobacterota > GWC2-55-46 > GWC2-55-46 > GWC2-55-46 > JAKAIQ01. The sequence continues at coordinate 413 of DAIDBB010000247.1, forward strand.
TTTCTATCATAGTCCTCGGAGGCCAAAAGGGCGATATTCGATGCCCTCACGTGCCATAAAGGTTCAGGTACGAGAACGGCGTCTTTAATAGAGCTTTTAATGGCATTCGAGTAGACTTTAAGACCGCTCCCCAGGAAGACAATCCGCCTTTCCCCGGCTTCAGTCTGAAGAGACCTGAAGAGCTTCTCAGGGGGCAATGCTGATTCCTCCAAGAGAGTTTCCGGCCTGTCGTCAACGAAACTATAAAGGGCCGCATAGAGTTCCCCTTTCCTCGCGTCAAGGACAGGACAGACCAGAGAGCCGGAATAACGGAGATTCAAGGCGAGCGACTTTAGAGTGGACACGCCGGCAACGTTTTTCTTAAGAGCCCAGGCAAGCCCTTTTACGGCGCTTATTCCAACGCGAAGCCCGGTAAAGGAACCGGGGCCGATGCCTGCTGCGAAGAGGTCTATTTCGTTTATTCTGAAGGATGAGCTCTTAAGGAGGGCATCTACCGCCGGCATCAACCAGTCCGCATGGGTGCCTACATCCCCAGCGGTACATTCCCCTATAAGACGTCTGTCGTCAAGAAGCGCGACACTGCCCGAGGTCGACGATGTGTCAAAGGCCAGTATCTTCACGTTTATCCGAAGAGGCGGAATATGTCGTTGTAAGTAACGAATACCATCAAGGCTATCAATAACGCTATGCCTATCTGCTGGGCTACTCCCATGAACTTCTCGCTCAAAGGCTTGCCGCTTATGGATTCGATACCAAAAAACAGAAGATGTCCTCCGTCAAGCACTGGTATGGGAAAGAGGTTTATGATCCCCAGCTGAAGGCTCAGGAACGCGACGAGTGAAAGAAAATCGGTCAGACCCGTCTCTGCTGCCTTGCCGGCTACCTGGGCTATCATAAGGGGCCCGCCAAGCGTTTTTAGCGAATATTGGCCAAGTATAAGCCCCTTTATGACCACGAATAGCCGCCCCGTCATCTCAACGGCGAGTCCAAGCCCCTTTCCGATCGCGTCAAAAAAGCCGTATCTTCTGAAGACCTGCTCGTCCTTGCGCGTAATGCCCACAAGATACACCTTCATATCCTTGTTGTACCTGGGGGTGACATCGATCGTAAGTTCTTTGTCGTCTCTCTTGATGAGAAACGACTTCTTGAGGCCGTCCTTATGGACTATGGCCTCAAGTTCCGCCCAGTGGGTTATAGGCACGCCGTTAACCGAAAGGATCACGTCCTCGGGCTTTAAACCGGCCTCTCTGGCCGGATAGCCTTTTGACACTTCGCCTATCACCGGTTTCATCGGCGGGTACATCCCTACGATGCTTCCTCCGGTATCAGCGGACGTTGCCGTAACAAAATCTATCCGTATCTCCTTTTCACCACGGACAACCTCAAGGACTACGGACTTACCCGGGTTCAAGGAAAGCTTGCTAAGGAGCTCTTCCCAGTTCTTTATTTTCTTGTCATCGATCGACTCTATGATATCTCCCTTTTTTATGCCTGCCTTCTCGGCGTTTTCACCGGGAGCCACAAAGCCCACCTCGGCGGGCCTTTCGAGATATGCGGGCACCTTTATGCCTATCATGAATATTACGGGCAGGAGCACAGCCGCCAGGACAAGGTTCATAAGCGGCCCGGCGGCTACTATCGCGGCCCGGTTACCTACAGGCCTATGGGTGAAGGACCTTTTGAAATCGCTTTCAGACACCTCTTCGTCAGGCGACTCCCCCACCATCTTTACATAACCGCCAAGAGGAAGTATCGATATGCGGTACTCCGTTTCGCCTCTCTTTACGCTTAAGAGCTTCGGGCCGAAGCCGAGGGAGAATTTCTCGACCCCGACGCCGCTCAATTTCGCCACCACGAAGTGACCGAGTTCATGGATAAATATGAGAACGCCGAGAACGATTATAAATGAAATGAAAGTAGTCATAGGTACGCCGTCCTATCGTCCGGTTTTAATTATCTCAATTTTATAATGGGATAAAGGAATGTATAATTTGCGGCTCTAAATACGCGGCGTTGAGATACCGCCGGGACATAGAACCTGTGATACTATATCAATTTTACAATATTTTACTGAATCTTCCAAACAATAATCAGCTGAAACACCTCATGGACGCCTCCGCTGCATCCCGTGCCCATCTGTCCGCCTCCAGAACGTCTTCCAGCGCGGTCACTTTCCCAGGAGTATGTCTTTCAAGGACCTCTGAAATGACCTTGTATATGGCGGTAAACGGGATCCTACCCTTAAGGAACATGCTTACGGCGGCCTCATCCGCCGCGTTAAGGACCGCAGGCGCGGTGCCTCCTGTTTCAAGGGCCTTGTACGCGAGGCCAAGGCATGGAAACCGCTTGAGGTCAGGCTCCATGAATTCGAGCTTAAGGCCAGCAAGACCCAGAAGAGGGGCGCTATCCGCGATACGTTCAGGGTATGTCAGGGCGTACGCTATGGGGCCCTTCATGTCCGTTGCGCCAATCTGGGCGATTATTGACCCGTCTATGTACTCCACCATCGAATGTACTATGCTCTGGGGATGAATGCACACCGATATCTTCAAGGCCGGCAGGTCAAACAGCCACCGCGCCTCTATCACTTCCAGGCCTTTATTCACAAGTGTCGCGGAATCTATCGTAATCTTTCTGCCCATGCTCCATCGTGGGTGCCTGAGGGCTTGCTCAGGCGTTACCGTTTCAAGCCTCTCGGCAGGCGTATTAAGAAAAGGCCCGCCCGAGGCGGTCAGTATTATGCGCCTTACATCATCTTTCCTGTGGCCGGAAAGCGACTGAAATACAGCGCTGTGCTCGCTGTCGACCGGAAGAATTCTAACGCCGATTTTAATGGCCTCCTCCATGATGAGCGGCCCCGCCATCACGAGGGTTTCCTTGTTCGCAAGGGCTATATCCTTCCCGGCCTTTATGGCCGCCATGGTCGGCAACAACCCTGCCGCACCGGTGATCGCCGATACGGCCGTATGCACGCCAGCATGGCACGCGGCCCTTACGGCTCCTTCCTCTCCAAAGCCGGCTTCGCAAGAAAGGGCAGAATCTTTCTTGAGTTCCTTGAGCTCCGGTTCGCCGAGGACAGATACGAACTCAGGATTGAACTCCTTGATCTGCTGCCTGAGAAGCCCGACATTGCCGCCGGCAGAAAGTGAGACGACCCTGAATTTATCAGGGTTCTTCCTTACTACCTCCAGGGTGTTCCTTCCTATCGAGCCTGTCGAGCCTAGTACCGCTATCCCCTTCATCCTTTTCTCCATCACCGGAATATCAAAAAGTAGTAGACAAACGGGACCGGAAAAAGAAGGCTGTCGATCCTGTCGAGAACGCCGCCGTGCCCGGGGATGACGCTACCTGAATCCTTCACCCCGGCGCTCCTTTTTAATAGAGATTCGGCAAGGTCGCCTATTATCCCTATTACGCCGAGGATAACCGACAGCGCCGCAGCTTCAGTTATCGGCATGCCCAGCGCCAAATACTTATTCATGACGTATCCGGCGATAGCCGCGCCGGCAAGCCCACCTATCGCACCTTCTACCGTCTTATTGGGACTGACATAAGGCGAAAGCTTGTGTCTGCCGATGGTCTTGCCGGTGAGATACGCGAAGGTGTCACTGGCCCATATCGCAAAGAGGATAAAAAGCAGCCACCACCGGCCCTGCTCAAGGTTCCTCAAGAG
>DAIDBB010000250.1 GCA_027310325.1 bacterium
TCTTAAGCCCCAGCGACCGCGCCTCATCGAGGCAGGCGTTTACAAGGCTTCTGCCGATCCCCCTCCTCGTACGGTCTTGCTTTACGGTGAGAGACCTTATCTCGCCCATCTCCTGGGAGCATATGTGAAGCGAACAGGTGCCTGCCACCGTGCCTCCATCATCAAAAACAAAAAAATCCCTCAGCTTGTCGTAGACCTCGTTAAGCGGCCGGTGGAGCATTATTTTCTTTTCAGCGAATGACTCGATTAGACCGTAGATCTCAGGCACGTCATTCAGTGCGGCCTTTCTTACCAATTTCCTCCCCTTTTTATCTCTTGAAGAGTTAGCCTTTGCGCGGGGCTTTTCCCCTCGTCACGGAAAGGCTCTCGGCGGCCTCGATAAGCTCCGTTGCATGCCTTCTTGTAACGTCTGTGACCTTCATCCCGCCAAGGAGCGACGATATCTCATCTATCTTTTCGCGTCCATTGAGTTCCTTTACCGAGGTCACCGTCTTTCCGGAAGAGCTTCTTTTAGTGACTGAATAATGCCTGTCGGCAAAGGCCGCTATCTGAGGAAGGTGCGTTATGCAAAGCACCTGATGCCTCTTTGAGACCTCCTTCAACTTAAGCCCCACTACCTGCGCCATGGCCCCGCCTACTCCGGTGTCTATCTCGTCGAACACGAGCGTCGGGACCCTCCCGACCGACGTAACGCTTTTCATGGCAAGCATTATCCTCGACAGTTCCCCGCCGGACGCTATCCTGGCAAGCGGCTTTACCTCTTCTCCGGGGTTTGCCGATATGTAAAATACCACCCTGTCGGCCCCCTTTTCATTAAATCGCGGCGTTCCGTCAGGGTTTCTCTCGGACTCTATCATGGCGTTAAAGATAGCGCCCTTCATCCCGAGGTCCGAAAGCTCCTTTTCAATCTTTTTTTCAAGCTCAGCGGAGGCGGCTTTTCTCGCTTTTGAAAGGCCCTCGGAGAGGGCCGAAGCCTTTTCCTTTGCGGACGCCAGACGGGAAGCGAGTTCCCTGGTCCGTTCCTCCTGTCCGCTCAGCCCCGAAAGTTCGGTCTCGAGCGTAAGCCTTTTCTGGATGACGTCCTTCAGCGTCGGCCCGTATTTTCTCTTGATCCTGTTTAAAAGGTCGAGCCTTGTGTCGAGATCCTCAAGTCTCGACGGGTCCGAATCTATGGACTCGGAATATCTCCTGAGAAAGGTTGCCGCGTCCTCGAGCTGATAAAGGCCAGTCTCGAGCGCCTCAACGGTACTGATAAGCTTATCGTCGAAGGAAGCCGCGCCTTTCAGGTTTTTTATCAAGAAGCCGAGCCTTTCGGATATCGAGCCCGCCTCGGAGTATATCGCCCGTTCGGCTTCAGTCGCTGCGGCTTTTATCTTCTCGGAGTTCTTTAGCCTTTCGAGCTCCCTGTGGACCTCGGCATCCTCCCCGTCCTTTAATGAAGCCTCGGTAATTTCCTTAAGCTGAAACGACAGAAAATCGCGCCGTTCAGAGGCGTCCTTTGATTCCCTGGAAATATCTTCGAGTTCCTTCCGGACGGCGACATAGCTCCTGTACGCCTCCGCCATATCTCCTCTCTCCTTTTGAAAGCCGCCGAAAGAATCGAGCGCCTCGACATGCTCTTCTGGCCGTGTGAGGGACTGGTGTTCATTCTGCCCGTAAATATCTATGAGGCGCCTGCCGACTTCAGTGAGGGTCACAAGAGTGGCGAGGCTTCCGTTTATATAGATCTTGTTCCTGCCGGCCCTCTGGACGACACGCTTTATAACAAGGTTTTCCGAGTGCCCTATCCCAGCCTCCGAGAGGACCTTATCTATCCCCTTATAGGCGGCCACGTCAAACATCGCCTCGACATGGGCCTCTTCGGCGGACGCCCTTATTATCTCATTAGACGCCCTGTCTCCAAGGACGAGAGCAACTGCGTCGAGTATTATGCTCTTGCCGGCCCCCGTCTCTCCCGTGAATATGTTGAGCCCAGGGCCGAAGGAGATATTAAGGCTGTCTATTATCGCGAAGTCTTTAATACTTAATTCAACAAGCATACGCGATCTCAATTAGTGCAGATAAGCGATTGAAAACACTCAGCTTATTTAGGAAGCAGATTACTGCTGCTGTCGACCTTGACCTCCCACATCAGCCTTTCCCTCAGTATATCAAAATAGCTTTTTCCTTCATACTTAATTAAATATACGCTTGTATCGGCCCTGTTTATCTTTATGGCATCGCCGCTTTCGAGGGGGACATCGACCTGCCCGTCGAGTATGAGCTGCACATTGGACTGACCGGGGCTTACAGTGACGTCCACCGTCATCCAGTCGGCTATCACAACGGGCCTGTTCGTGAGGTTAAAGGGACAGATCGGGGCTACGATTATGGAGTGTATGGTCGGATAGAGTATCGGCCCGGCCGCCGAAAGGGAATAGGCGGTCGAACCGGTGGGTGTGGCCACTATAAGCCCGTCGGCCCTGTAAGTGGTGACGTATTCCTTGTTTATGCGCGTCTCAAGCCGCACGAGCCTCGCGTTTTCACCTTTTACAACCGCGTCGTTAAGGACCTTATACTTCGATACCTCCTTGCCATGGCGTACAACTGATATGGCGAGCATCATCCTCTCCTCAACCGTAAAATCATCTTTCATGAGCCGCTCAAGCATGGGGTAGACTTCATTCAAGGAACTTATGGCGGTCAAAAACCCGAGCCCCCCCAGGTTAACGCCGAGGATGGGGATCTTCTTGCCGTTAATGAGCCTTGCGGCGTAAAGCATGGTGCCGTCGCCGCCAAGAACGACCATGACGTCTATCGAATCGGCGAGGGCGTCAGGCAGAACGGAGGTAACTGGCTTGATCAAGGCGGCATGGGCCGTATCCGTAAATACCTTTCCGCCTTTTTTGGCAATCCATGCGGCTATTTCGTTACCCAGCTTTATGGCGGCCGGATTGCTGATCTTAACGATCAAACCAAGATTTTTCACCGCTCCTCCTTAAACTCACGGCCTCAAGAAAACCGTAGAACAATCCGGAAATATTGTTTTTTATCTTTGCGGCTCTATAATCACCTTGATGGATTCTTTTGCCTCGCTTACGAGCTTAAAGCCTGACCCGGCTTCAGACAGGCCGAGCCTGTGGGTAATCATGTCCGATACAACCACCCTGCCGGACGCTATGAGATCAAGGGCCGTAAGCGTATCTCCCGGCGGAGAGGCGTAGGGGTTTACTATCGTTATATTATCCCTCCAGAGATCAAAAAGAGGCATGGGGAATGTATGACCCGGCTGACTGGGAGCGAAAAAGACGATCACCCCGCCGCGGTCTACGCTCCTTAAGGCCTGCTCGATGGCCTTGTCGCTTGATGCGCATAGTACAACGATATCTGCGGGCCTGCCGAGCGCGGATCTAACCATTTCCGGCACGTCGCTTCCAGCCTTGAACGCATGGTCCGCGCCGGACCTTCTGGCCGCGCTAAGCCTGTAGTCGTTGATGTCGGTTGCGAGGATCTTTCCTGCCCCGAGGGCCCTGGCGAGCTTTATCTGCAAA
>DAIDBB010000284.1 GCA_027310325.1 bacterium
TGAATTGCAAGTCAATGGTAGTTGATTCTGGCTATGGTAATCTCTTTTCGGCTATCCTCCTGAACGCGTCCATAACTTAATCTATCGAGCTTAAGACGGCTTCGACATGGCCCTTCGCCTTTACGTTTCTCCAGACCATGCCGACCGACCCATCCGGCTCTATTAAAAATGTAGACCTCAATATCCCTTTAAACGTCCTTCCGTAGAGCTTTTTCTCACCATAAGCGCCGTAGGCCCTTGCGACCGTTTTATCCGGGTCGCTTAGAAGTGGAAATGATAGATTGTGCCTGGCCCGGAAGCCCGCGTGGGACTTGAGGCTATCTGGGCTCACGCCGAGGACGGCTATCCCGTACTTTGCGAACCAGGACAAATTGTCCCTGAAGTCGCACGCCTCCTCGGTGCACCCGTGGGTGTTGTCCTTCGGGTAGAAATAGAGTAAAACCCTTTTGCCCTTATAATCCTTGAGCGAAAACGCCTTTTCCTTCCCGGACGCCTCTATGCCCTGCAAAGTGAAATCGGCCGCCTTATCGCCAACATCGATCATGACCGTCCCTCCAGACGGCTTCACGTGAGCCGGGCCCCTATATTTCCAGCCCCGGATTCCTTCTCTCGGCGATAAAATCGCTCAACGCCGCCTTTACGTCTCCATCTACAGAGCTGAACATTATCCCGTACCAGTACACACTGGCGTTACCGTGGCGCATCTGCGTATGCCATCGCACGGTACCCTCGACCTTCAGCACCCTTATCTGCCTCTCCAGCGAGAACTCAAGCTTAAGGCTTTCTCCGTCCGATAGCTCTGCTTCGGTGCGCAAAAACGCCCCGGCCTCGCTTATATTTATCAGGGAGCCTTTATAAACGCCGCCGCGCGCCGATAATGCGGCAGGTATGCACACCGGGATCCGTCCCTTTTTTATCCATCCGATCTCCTTCTCGCCGGAAGCAAGGAGCCTGTTTATATTGATAAGCAGATGTTCATGCGGGAGCTCCTTCTGCAAAAAGCCGGTCGCCCCGAGGCTTTTAAGGTCCTGCATCACCTGCGTCGGCTCGTAAATGCTCGTTATCGTAACGACCGGGAACTTGCCCTTGCAACCGTTCTCGTTAATCCATCTGAGGACCCCGAACCCGTCGACCTCGGGCATCTCAAGGTCAAGGATCAGGAGGTCTATCCCATCCGGGCCCCTTTTTATCTCCTCTATAGCCTCCCTGCCGTTCTTTACGGAGCTCACCATGTACCCGGCCTCTGTGAGCATGTCGCTTAACGACACCCGGAAAAAGGGGCTGTCGTCGACGATCAGTATTTTCTGTGGGTTTACCGGCATAAACGTCCTTCGATAGATATGGAATTGTCGCTGGAGACTGATTCTATAATACTTTTAAGAACTTGTCACCTTACTTTTCTTTTCTGGAAAATGCATCGCTTGCCTGAGGCGCCGCTTGCGGCGGGCCGCCGGCGCCGTTGTTGTAAAAGCCGCCTGAATCTGCTATCTTCCAGGGATGCGCCTGAATATAAGGATATACTACGAGGATACCGACTGCGGCGGCGTGGTTTATTACGCCAATTATCTCAGGTACTTCGAACGGGGCAGAACCGAGTATCTGCGGGAAAGGGGCGTATCGCCCTCCGGGCTCCTTGAAAAGGGGATGCTTTTTGTAGTCAGAAAGGTCGAGGTCGATTACCTTTCCCCGGCCCGTTACGACGACATCCTTGTCCTTGAAACAGAGGTCATCGAGATATCGAGGACGAGCGTGACCTTCGCCCAGGCGATAAAGAAGGAGGACGGCCTCGATACTTTAGTAGCCAGGGGCACGGTCGTACTTGTAATGTTGGGCGAGCTCGGAAAGCCCGCGAGGATACCGGAAGATCTTAAGACCGCCCTGCTTAAAAAGTGACCGCGATAGACTGTCCGGTTGCGGGGTCCATTTTTACTTTGCCCGCGGCGCGCGCTCCTCGCAATGACAACAAAAAAAACGGATCAGCCCTTGACGACGGAAACATCCACCGAATGGACCCCTATGGCGCCGTTGGGATAGGTCCCGAAGACGGTGCCCAGAAGAGAGCCCGACTCCTGAACTTTGCCGGAAGAGTCTACGCCCCTTACCTTTATCGTATATTCGCCCGTCCCTGAGGGCCGCCAGTCGTAGCGCCAGAGCGTCCACGCCCACTTCGAAAGCGGCTTTTTAGTCTCCGCTTCTTTCCAGGACCTTCCGTTGTCGAGGGAGACCTGGACCCTGCCTATTCCGAAACGGCCTCCGTACGCGACCCCTCCGATGACGTAATTGCCGAGCGGTATCTTATGGCCTGCCATGGGCATCAGGATCTGCGACCTTACCGGCATGACCGCCTCATCCGACCACCCGCGCTTTTCCCAGTACCCCTTGAAGTCATAGTTTACGAGCTCTATCTTAGATATCCACTTGACGTTTTTCATCCCGTATATACCGGGCACTATCGCCCGGAGCGGATAACCGTGTACGGCCGGGAGGTCCTCTCCGTTCATCCGCCAAGCGAGGAAGACGTCTTCAGATAAGGCGAGCTTGTAGGGGATACTGTCGGCGTACCCGTCCTCGGCGAAAAAGGCGGCCTTCACGACGCCGCTCCCCGGCGCTGCGCGGTCAAGGACCTTCTTAAGAGTAACGCCTTCCCAGAGGGCGTTACTTATGGCGTCGCCTCCTATGGGGTTTCCGATGCACTGGAGGGTTACGTATTCGGTCCTATCCTTCATCGATTCGAGCTCTTTTAACGGGATCGTTACGGGCCGGTCGACCATACCCTCGACCCGGAGGCTGAAGGCGTCGGCCTTTACCGAAGGGACCTTCGGCGAATACGTCGTTATGTAAAATCTGCCGTTCGGAGTGACTTCATTGGCCATGAACCCCTTGAAGTTAACGGTGCCCCTGGTGAGAAGCGTATGTTTTTCATCCTCCGTGAGGGCCGCGGCGATGTTGTCGGCGGCCTCCACATAGTGGAAGATGCTGTCGAATACCGAGACCCCGAACCCCAGCCCGAG
>DAIDBB010000285.1 GCA_027310325.1 bacterium
TGACAATCCCGGTCAGTGCGGGCTTTTTGTCCTGTCCGGCGAATAAAAAAAACCCCGGTCAAGCCGGGGTTTTTTTATAAAATATCCGGGGAGATTTTATTTCTTGGCCTGCCTGGCTATTATCCTGTCCTTTATCTTGTCATAGGTCGCGGCGGGGATGATCTTTTTCGTCTTGAGCTCGTCCTTCTTTGCGTAAGGCCGGCCGGCGACAATCTTTCTGGCGTACGCGTCGCCTATACCCGGAAGGGCCTTGAGCTGGTCCTCGGAGGCGGTATTGATATCGAGGAGTTCCTTCTTTGCCGCCTCCGCGGCTGGCCTGGGTGCCGCCTTTTTCTCCGCCGCGACGGCGGGGCCGCCTGAAAGGGAAAGGACGAGGGCGAGAGCGAATAGAGCGGTAAACAATCTTTTCATCGTGACCTCCTTTGGGTTTATTTGGCTCATACTTTTACACGTATAAGCGTCATAAATGTTAATATAGCCCGCTCTTTTTCGCTGTCAAACGCGGGGCGTTCCTTTGCTCTCGTTATTTTTACTACATAGTCATTCAAATTCTGCTATATTTTACACGTGTAATAACAAATTCATGGCGAGGGACGGGAGACGATGATGAAGAAGACGCTTTTTTTCCTCACTGCGGCCCTTTTGGCGCTGGCGGCGACGGCCCTGGCCGGGGAAAAGGCCCCCGTCGGAAAGGGCCTCGCGCTCAAGGTCGACTATATCGAGTTCACCGACGGCTTCATCTCCGATAACGACATCGACAAGTCCGTATACCTGGGCGTGGAAGGCTATGCCAGGGTCGCCGAGCAGATATATTTCGGCCTCGAAGCAGGTGTTGCGAACCCCTCTGGGACCGTGAACGGACGGAAGACCGACCTTACCTACGTCCCCATCGAGATAAACGCCAAATACGTGAGCGACTTCCTGCCGGGGGTGGGTCTCGCGATCGGCGGAGGCATGTCGGCGAACCACGCGAGCGAAAAGGTCGTATCGAACGGGACCGTCTTCGACAACAGCGGCTGGGTCCTTGGAGGCCAGGTCTTCGGCGAGGCCCTTTATACGCAGGGGAACTTCTTCGCGGGCCTTGACGCGAAGTACCAGTTCACCGATAACCTCGTTGAAAACGGCGTGCCCGCGCACAGGTTCTCGAACTGGAGGATCGGCGGGCTTGCCGGGCTTTTTTTCTGAGGCCGTCCAACCCCGTGTTTCAATCCTCTTAAAAAGGTTTTTTCCCTTTTTTAAAGGGGCAAGGGGGGATTATGGATCGCTTTTTCAACGGCTCCGCGGGCATCCGTGCATCAGGCGGTCCATTGGCCCTCGCAACCGCGGCGGCGTTGAGGACACCCCTTAAAGACCTCCCCTATCCCCTCTTCAGGAAAGAGGGGGCCGTTTACACAATCCCGAGGCGCGCCATCCGCCGGGATGCGATGCGCCCCTTCGCGCCTGTTGACTAAATCCTAATTGCTGGTAATATTATTTCGTATTCCTCGCCAAAAATCTTCCGGGGGTTCCGTGGTAGTCCACGACGTCATAGTGATAGGGGCCGGTCTTGCCGGCATGCGGGCGGCGATAGAGGCGGCCGGCCGGGGCCTCAACGTCGCCATAGTCTCCAAGGTCTATCCGGTCCGGAGCCACTCGGTGGCGGCGCAGGGCGGCATAAACGCGGCGCTCAAGCCCACCGACTCGTGGGAGGCCCACATGTTCGATACGGTAAAGGGGAGCGACTACCTCGGCGACCAGGACGCGATAGAGGTTCTCTGCACCGAGGCCCCGGAGATAATCTACGAGCTCGAGGCGATGGGCGCGATATTCTCGCGCGATTCAAAGGACGAGATTGCCCAGAGGCCCTTCGGCGGCGCGGGGTTTCCGAGGACCTGCTACCTCGCCGACAGGACAGGCCACGGGCTCCTTCACGTAATGTACGAGCAGCTCCTTAAGCACGCGGTCTACATCTACGACGAGTGGAACGTCATAAGCCTCGCCGTCGAGGATGGAATGTCGCGCGGCGTCATCGCCATCGAGTACGCCACGGGAAAACTCCACCGCCTCCATTCGAAGGCGGTCGTCATAGCGACCGGCGGCTACGGCCGGGTCTTCAAGATAACGACCAATGCCCTCTCGAATACCGGCGACGGCATGGCCCTCGCCCTCGAAGCCGGCCTCCCTCTGATGGACATGGAGTTCGTCCAGTACCACCCGACGACCCTGAAAAGAAACGGTATCCTCATGACCGAGGGCGCAAGAGGCGAGGGCGCCATACTCATAAACTCGAAGGGCGAGAGGTTCATGGAGAAGTACGCCCCGAAGGTGAAGGAGCTCGCGGGCCGCGACGTGGTGGCCCGCGCCGAGCAGACGGAGATAGACGAGGGGAGGGGAGTCGATGGCTGCGTCTTCCTCGACCTCCGCCACCTCGGAGAGGCGAAGATAAACGAGAGGCTCTCGCAGATAAGGGAGCTGGCCATAAACTTCGCCGGGGTCGACCCCGTTAAGG
>DAIDBB010000288.1 GCA_027310325.1 bacterium
AGGTTGGGGCCGGCCTCATGGAGGCGCCTCGCGGCCTCTAAGCCCGTAAGGCCCGAGCGCGAGGCGCCGAGCCCCTTTATGAGCTCGTCCGCCGGGACCTCCCAGTATTTTTCGGGGACGTTCAAAATGGAAAGACCTCCCTCGGAAAGGGCCGTTTTCCGTCATCCGGTCCGACCCTTCCCGATTATACCCGAAATTTCATTAATTTTCCGCTGATTTCCCGGTTTTTTCGCCGCCCCGGAGGGCCAATTTTTTCTTCCAAAACGCGTCCCCGTATGTTAATATTTAAGGATGGTATTTCTCCCGGAATTCTCTCCGCCGCTCACGCGAAAATATCGGAAACCGGACCCGTTCATTTGCAAAAAATTCAACTCACAGAAGGGGATTTTACTGTGAAAAAATTAGAAGAAGAAATATCCGGCCCCGCACAGAACCAGGCCTACGACGAAAGATCGATCAAGGTCCTCGGCGGCCTCGAAGCCGTGCGTAAAAGGCCGGCCATGTACATAGGCTCTACGGGCGCGATGGGCCTCCACCACCTCGTCTACGAGGTGGTGGACAACTCGGTGGACGAGGCGCTTGCCGGGTACTGCAAGAACATCGAAGTCACCGTGCACTCCGACAACTCGGTCACGGTCGCGGACGACGGCAGGGGCATACCCGTCAAGCCCCACCCGGAAAAGAAAAAGCCGACGGTCGAGGTGGTGCTTACCGAGCTCCACGCCGGAGGCAAGTTCGAGAACAAGGCCTACAAGGTCTCCGGCGGGCTCCACGGGGTCGGCGTCACGGTCGTCAACTTCCTCTCCGAGTGGCTCGAGGTCGAGATAAGGAGGGACGGGCAGGTCTTCCAGCAGAAGTATAAGAGGGGAAAGCCGACCGGGCCGCTCGGGGTGACCGGAAAGACGAAAAAGACCGGCACCACGGTGACCTTCAAGCCGGACGCCGAGATATTCGAATTTACCGAGTTCAGCTTCGACACCCTCTCGCAGCGCCTCCGCGAACTGTCGTTCCTGAACGCAGGGATTAGGATAACCATACGGGACGAGAGGACGGACAAGTTCCACGAGTTCCAGTACAAGGGCGGGATAGTAAGCTTCGTGGAGCACCTGAATAAATCCAGAACGCCCATCCACCCGAAGGTCGTCTACATCTCGGGCGAGAAGGAGTCCATCCAGATGGAGATGGCCCTCCAGTGGAACGACTCATACTCCGAAAACGTATTCTCCTACGCGAACAACATAAATACGACCGAGGGCGGCACGCACATGGTCGGGTTCAAGAGCGCGCTTACGCGCATCATAAACGCTTACGCCTCCGCGCACAACCTCGCAAAGGACCTTAAAGAGGCGCTCCAGGGCGACGACGTCCGCGAGGGCCTGACGGCGGTCATAAGCGTAAAGCTCCCGAACCCGCAGTTCGAGGGGCAGACCAAAACCAAGCTCGGCAATAGCGAGGTCGAGGGCTACGTAAAATCGATCGTAAACGAGAAGCTCTCCGCCTTTCTCGAAGAGAACCCCTCGATAGCGAAGAAGATAGTCCAGAAGGCGGTGGAGGGCGCGCGCGCAAGGGAAGCGGCAAGAAAGGCCAAGGACCTAATAAGGAGGAAGGGCGCGCTCGACTCTACATCTCTACCCGGAAAGCTCGCCGACTGCCAGGAGACCAACCCGGCCCTCTCGGAGATATTCATAGTCGAGGGCGACTCGGCCGGAGGCTCGGCGAAGCAGGGGCGCGACAGGCGCTTCCAGGCGATACTCCCCTTGAAGGCAAAGATTCTTAACGTCGAGAAGGCGCGCTTCGATAAGGTGCTGTCGAACGAGGAAATAAGGACGATGATAATGGCTTTGGGGTGCGGGGTCGGCAACGACGACTTCAACCCGGAGAAGCTCCGCTATCATAAAATAATCATAATGACGGACGCGGACGTTGACGGCAGCCACATAAGGACGCTCCTGCTTACTTTCTTCTACCGCCAGATGAAGTCACTGGCGGAGAACGGCCACCTTTACATCGCCGAGCCGCCTCTGTTTAAGGTAAAGAGGGGCAAGGACGAGAGGTATCTTAAGGACGATTCCGCCCTCGAAGACTTCGTCTTCGAGTCGGCGCACGACGGCCTTACGGTAACGCCGAAAGGGAAGAAGAACGGCCTTACGGGCGCCGCCCTTATGGCGGCATTGAAGAAGGCCGCGCGCTTCCAGAGGCTGCTCGCGAGGATGGAAAGAAGGGGCAGGGACGCGAGCGTCATAGGCGCTCTCGCCTTCGAAGAGGCTGGCCCGGAGAATCTAAAAAACGAATCGGAGGCCAAGAAGCTCGTGGATGCCGTAAAGGCAAGGCTTAAGGCCATAGCCCCGGAAAAAGAGGCCTTCGAGTTCACCTTCAAAAAGGACCCGGAGCACGATGAGATGACTATCCAGTGCGCGAGCCGCAGGAACGGGCTCCATCAGGAGACCGCCATAGACAGGGACCTCTTCGCCTCCCCCGAGTTCCAGGAGGCGAGAAGCCTCGCCAGGACGCTTAAGGACGCCGGAGAGCCGCCGTTTACGGTAAAGAACGGGGACGGCAGCGCCGAGGTATCGGCCTGGGCGGGCCTCATAGAGCATATACTCGAGCTGGGGAAAAAGGGGCTGTCCATCCAGAGGTACAAGGGCCTCGGAGAGATGAACCCCGATCAGCTCTGGGAAACGACCATGGACCCGGAAAAGAGGATACTACTTCAGGTAAAGGTCGAGGACGCGGTCGAGGCCGACGCTATATTTACGAAGCTCATGGGCGACGTGGTCGAGCCCAGGAGGGAGTTCATCGAGAAGCACGCGCTTGAGGTGTCTAACCTCGATATATAAAAATATCTTCCCCTCCCTTGATGGGAGGGGACCAAGGGGAGGGTGAAAGGCAGACAGAAAAAAACACCCCTCACCCTACCCTCTCCCACAAAGGGAGAGGGTAGGCGCGACGAAGCAATCTGGCGTACAAGTGATACGGGGCCCGCGAAAGCAGGCCCCGTATTTTTTTGAGCTTTAAGACCTCCATGTAAAAGCGTGACGTTCATGTCGGGTTTCACAACCGATAGGATAAAAGTCACAGCCACGTGCGGGAATATGTGGAAATATTAAAATATCGAAGCCCACGCGCTACAGGGTTTCGGATGGATACGCGGACCTGCAAAGGGAGGCCATATGTACAGGATAAAAAGCGCCTTACTGATCACAGTCGCGGCGGCATTGGCGCTTATGTCCTTCACCTTGATCGCGGTCATACTTGCCGCGTACTATTGGCTCCTGGGAGGGAGACTGCCGGAAATTCTACTTTCCATTCTATCGGTCATGGCGGGACTCACCGCTCTTATCGCGGAGAACATCGGCTTGGTCGTAGTCGCGGTCTTTCTAATCGGGGTCATGTCGTTTTTCGAATATCTGAAAAGAGCGTCTTTTGGGGCGGAAAAATCGCGATAAAAACGGGCAAATGGAGCGGGCCCGCATATCACATACGGATTCGACGTCAATAAAAAATCTGAAAGGATAGATAATGAAAAGGACCGCCATCGTGCTGGCTGTCGTCGGAGCGGCTCTCTGGGCCACGCCGTCAAGCCATGCGGAAGTGAACTGGAATATCCATATAGGAGCGCCCGTTG
>DAIDBB010000294.1 GCA_027310325.1 bacterium
GGAGATTATCCCCTTTGCGGGTTTTGCGGGTTCATGTTTGTAACTGGACCCGAAATTTTCGCGGTGATGAAACCGCTTTTCAAAGTAAAGACGGATTGCTTCGCTACGCTCGCAATGACACCCTCACCCCTGCCATCCCCCACCGTACAGGCGCGGTCTTTCGGGTCACGGGTCTACCCGCCCTTGAGTATCTTCCGGACCTCGGTCCTTATATCCTTTATGTGCGCGGGCTTCATCAGGTATCTGAGGCGGTTCTTCTCGAAGAATGAGACGTTCTCCGGGTCCGGGAGGGCGGTGTAGAAGAGGAAACGCCCGGTTATGGATGGGTACTTTTCGACGGCCTTTTTGTAAAGGTCTATGCCGCTCATAACCGGCATTTCCACGTCCGAGATGATGAGCCTGAAGTATTTGCCGTTTATCTTATCGAGCGCCTCGGCCCCGTTCTCGGCGACCTCGACGGTGCCCTCGCCTTCGAGCGTCACCTTGAGCATGTTCGTTATCATGACCTTGTCGTCAACGACAAGTATCTTCTCCTGCCAACCCGGGGGCATCTTTTTGGAAGTCTGGTTCGCCATAACTCTGATTCCGTTTTCGGGGCTTTTTTTACACAGTTTATAAAAGGCCTCAATCGTCGATACGCGGACGGTTACTGCCATGAATCGAAAATTATCCGGTATTTACAGTAGTTATGCCTTAAAACTATTTTAAATGATATCTTTAAGATAATTCGGCGATATAACTTTTTATTTGAAATCCCGCCTTTTCTTCCGCCGCCGGGCGTCTTTAAGTCCCTGACCGCCGTTCGCGACATTTATCATAAATAACATAAAGACGTTCAATAAGGGCTTCACGTTACTTTAAGGCTTAAAAGCCCTTCTTGAATTTTTACCCGAAAGAGTTTAAGACGTAAATTTTAAAATTTCACATGCCGGCCGATTAAAGAAATTTAATCGTCTTTCTGTTTCCCCCGGACCCACTTTACTTCTTCACTTACGGCCCACGCCTGATTAATCAAATCTATCCGGGGAGCGGAGATATGTCAAGTTTCATGTAGTTTTTAACCTACGATTGAAGGATCCGCCGGGCTCCGGGCCTAACCGTGGTGGGCCGCCTTCTTCCTTCTTTTCCTGTAGTGCCAGAAGATAAAGGCCGCGCCGCCCACGACGATAGCGGCAAGGACAAGGATATGCTCGTACCTGGTGATGTCCTTTCTGATGGCGGCTATCGACTCGCCGCCGAGATACCCTATGCCGATCATTATGGACATGGTGATGAAGGCGGAGATGCCGTCGGAGATGAGGAACTTCACTCTCGGCATCTTCATTATGCCGGAGATGAGGAATATCTTTACCCTTACGCCCCAGAGGTGGCGTCCTATGAGGATGAGGAGCACCCCGTGCTTCTTGAAGCGCGTCTCGAGTTTTGCGAACCTCTCTGGCGAGAGTATGCCGTGGAACCTCTTGTGCGTGACGACGTTCCTGCCCCACTTCCTCCCCCACGAGAATATGAGGAAGTCCCCGATGAGGAGGCCCGAATAGGCCACGATCACGCCGTAAAGCGGCTTTATTACGTCGTTTGCCATGAGAAAGCCGCTGAATATGAGGGTCGCGTCCTCGGGGAAAGGGACCCCTATCCCGGCGAGCACGAGGAGGATGAATATCCCGGCATACGGGAACTGCTGGAGAAGCCCCGGGACGGCGTGGAACGCCGCTATTATGCCGTGTATGGTTTCCATTGTCCTTGACAGGCCCTGAGGGGGCCTGAAGATACGCCATTATCGTACAGGATAGACCCTGAACGCGCCGTGAGCAAGGTTACCTCTCCGCTTATCATCCGTTCGTAGACCTGTAAAAAACCCTTTTGCCGGCCTCTATGAGTATTATGTAGGCGGCTATTATGGCCCCGAGCGCCGCCAGAAAATCACGGGGGACGGCGACGAACCCGAGTATCTCCGAGTGCGGGAGATACGGGATCACGGCGGCCGCGGCGGCGGCCAGCAGGGTCGCCGCCAGAAGGTACCTGCCGGGCCCGGACATGAAAAAGGGCTTCCGGGTCCGGAGCATCAAAACAGCGAAAGTGGCCGAGACGACCGACTCGATGAACCAGCCCGTCCTGAAGAGGGCCGGGGGCGCCTTCAATACGAAAAGCAGCACCCCGAAGGTCACGTAGTCGAAGACCGAGCTAATGATACCAAAAAATATCATAAACCTCTTTATGAATCTTATGTCCCACCTCCGGGGCCTTTCCACCAGCTCCGGGTCCACGCGGTCCGTCGCTATCGTCATCTCCGGGAGGTCGGTCAGAAGGTTGGTGAGGAGTATCTGCTTCGGCAGCATGGGAAGGAAGCCGAGGAAAAGCGACGCCCCTGCAACCGAGAACATGTTCCCGAAGTTGGCGGAAGTCGCCATGAAGACGTACTTCATGGT
>DAIDBB010000297.1 GCA_027310325.1 bacterium
CATTACGGGGGTGCCATCGCTATTGATCCAAGCGCCGTTTATGAGGGGATTGGTCGACGGCTCGGAATAAACCTTTGAAAGGTCGGGCCCGAGGATTCCGCCGCCAAGATCTCCCACGCCTGCTCCGTGACAGGATATACAGGCCGGCCCGCCGTTCGCGAAGGCCTTCTCACCCGTAAAGAGCATCCTGCCAAGGTTCGGATCGCCTTTCTCCTGCGGTCCCGCCGGAGTGGCCGGTGCAGCCGGCGCAGGAGCAACGGCAGCGCCAGTAGGAGCGGCAGCGGCCGTAGCAGCGGTCTCCGCCTTGACCATCGTAGGCAGAAGCCCGGAGATCAGGAGCGCCGCAAACCCGATTTGCAACCCTTTCCCTACTACTTTCTTACATCCCTTTAAAACCATACCCTACACCTCCTTTTACCACCGCTTTTTTGACTTTTTATATAATTATCTATGATTACCATAGATAGCCCCCACGACCCATTCACATACATGCAGCCGGCACAAGCCTTATCATGGGGCCGGTGCCGGCGAAACGGCGTTTGTTTCGATGTTCCCCCTCGCCAGGTTGAGCGTGACGCGCAGCACGTCAAAACCCTTCTTTTGCGACCTCTCGACTTTTCTGTGAGTGTGCGCCGAGGCGTTATTCACCACTGAGCGTAACGACCCGATGACCCTGTCAAAAATAGCATAATGGCTGAGAACGATATTTTCCGCTTCAAGCTCTTTCACGTCCAGCCCTGTTCCATTCTGGAGGAACGGGACACTAAGGACGTTGCAGTCCTTGCCCATCTTTTGGTGAGGGGCAAGGCCAAAGGAAGTTATCTGCAGCAAATATCTGTAAAGGCGTTTTATCTGTCTTCTGACCTTTTGATTCACTGCTACGGTCCCTTTGAAGAAAACAAGTTGAAAACGGTCTACGCCTATTTTACGGACCACGTGCAAACATTCATACACGTGCACGACTAAACACGCAACAACCAGCGGGAAGCTTTCAAGGGCTATTCGGTTTTTAACGCATTTATTATTTGAGGAGAAGCCGCATTATAGTACAAATCAAAAAGTCTGTCTATAGCGAAATTTACTCCTAAAATCAATACGTTACATAAATAGCCCGAAAACCCGCTGAAACTTACAGACGCGAATCAGTGACCGCCGCCCATCATCTCCTTATCTACAGAGGAGAGTTGGTATTCCTGCGAGAAAGCGCCGGCAGGCTCCCTCAGGAAGAAAAGGCTGAAGAGGAAAGTCGCAAGCGCCGTTGCGCCGATAAACCAGAAGAACTGCTGGTCGTTCACGAACGTATAAACCGTAAGATACAGGACTGCGCCGACGTTGCCGAAAGCGCCTATGTAACCCGATATCTGGCCGGTTATACGCCTTTTGATAAGCGGGGCCAGCGCGTAAGTTGTCCCGCATCCGCCAGTTATAAAGAGCGCGGCCACAATGATCACCAATACCGCGAGCGGCAACGGCCAGGAGGAGTTTATGAAACCCATGGCAACCAGGCTTATCGTTATGCCGACAAGGTATATGAGCATCGCACCCCTCCTCGAAGGCGACCTGTCCGAGATGAACCCTCCGAGGGACCTGGCGAAGAAGTTCATGAAAGCGAAGAGGGAGCCTACGAGACCCGCCGTCTGTGGGGTCAGCAGGAAGGTCTTCTGGAAGAACGTCGGGAGCATCGATATGATGCCGAGCTCGGCGCCGAATGACGACGCGTAACAGCAGCAGAGGCAGGCTACGTCCGTAAACCTGTACCTGTCGTCCTCTGGAACGCCTTTCTTCAATATAGGGGCGTTGAAACGGAATATCTGATATACCTGGTAGAGGACGACCGCGGCAACTACAGCATAGGCTATGTACGCCGCTTTATTGCTCATGAAGCC
>DAIDBB010000344.1 GCA_027310325.1 bacterium
CTTCCTGGCGCCCGGAGGCGTCCAGACAAGGGTCAAAAGAAGGGGTCTTACCGATTATTGCATCGAAATATCGGATTTCCCCAATGATTCCATCTATAAGCCATCGATCGATATTTCCATGAAGTCCGTGGCTGATGCTTACCCGGGAAGATCCATGGGGGTGATACTTACCGGGATGGGGTATGACGGCAGGGACGGGATGCTGAAGATAAAGGAGAAAGGCGGCAAGACCATAGCCCAGAGCGAAGAGACGTGTACGGTATATGGGATGCCGAGGGCTGTCGTGGATGCCGGGCTTGCGGACAAGGTGGTGCCCCTTGACCGGATCGCGGGCGAGATAATAAATATGATCTGATTTCGAAAGAGCCGGTTCAACGCAGGAAGTTTTAAGACTTTAAAGTTTCTTATGTCACCCGCCGAAAATACTGAAGTGAGGAGTTTAATAAAGGACGGAGGCTGATATGAACGAGAAAATGGAAATGGATTCAAAGCAAATCCTTCAGCTTGTCACTTTCAGGCTGGGAAAGGAAGAATACTCGCTTGATATTTTGAAGGTCCAGGAGATCATAAGGCACATGGAACTGACACGGGTGCCGAAGTCGCCTGACTTCGTAGACGGCGTAATCAATCTGAGGGGCAAGGTCATCCCGGTCATCGACTTGAGAAAAAGGTTCGGTTTGCCGGTCGATGAAAAGACCAACGAAACCAGGATAATCGTAGTAGATGTCGATTCCAGAACTGTAGGGCTTAAGGTCGACGCGGTCTCTGAGGTGCTGAGACTGCCGTCTGATACCGTCGAACCGTCTCCGGCCATGGTAACGGGCATAGAATCGGATTATATAAAAGGGGTGGGAAAGCTCGATGGCAGACTTCTGATACTCCTTGACGTAGCAAGAATACTCACCAAATCCGAGAAGGAAGGCGTTACAAACATCACAAGTGCCGTAGCATAAGAGGAGGTTCAGGGGCGCGTGGAAATAACAGGAGCCTGCAAAAAATCGTCTAATCATGATTAAAGATGGCTCCTTACGACGCGAGTTTGAATGTTTGTGTTAAAGCCAGTCGGGATCCGGTTCTGCAGATGTGCGAGACCTTTCACTGGATACTTCGTCTGGGCTTGAGCTCCATAACGAACACTATCATCGCGACTTCCCTCAAACGAATACAAGATAGAGCGGATACTGACCGATGGGAAAATCAGGAGGGATTATGAAAATAAATGGGAAGAAAGCCGGGGGAAGCGCCGAGAATTCCGTCAAAACATCTGGCAATAAGGACAAGATAAAAAAGGCCGGAGACACCCCTGGTTTATCCAAGAAAGCCGGAGGCTCAAGCAGGGTAAAGATGCTTGAGTCCATCTCCAGGGGAGCTAAGGTTGTGAAGCTAAAGTCTGACATCGAGCAAAACGCCTATACCGTTGACGCCGGTAAGGTGGCCGAAAAGATGATAGTTAAGGCCATACGGGACTCGATTTATTCCAAGAAATCGAATCACTGAACCTGTCGCATCATCAGACGAAATAGGAGGTCTTGAATATAAGCCGTAACTACGTTTGCATAAAAAAGGAGCGGGGATAAATAGGGATATAGCGCAGTGCGGCCTCTTTTAATTGGCAGGGAAGGGCTTTCGCAAGAAATCCGTAGGACTTCTTGTTTAATGCCATGAATCCCAAACTGCCTTGTGAAAGAGCGCGCCTTTTTAGATAGCTTAAAAGGCGCCTTTGAAAATTTCCAGCCTACCTCCTGCAAAAATGGCGAACGATTACCTACTGTCAACCCTTTTTTTTCAAATAACTTTCTTAAAAAAGGCTAAAGATTGCATAAAATTCTCCGATAAGAATATGGAGTGGGGTTAAAAGGTAAAATTTATGAACGAAATCTCTACCAGATGCCTGAACCCAGCCAAATATTATAAAAGATTCATGCCGGCGACAGCCCTAAAGGGGACAATATCGACGATAGCGTAAGGATATCTGAAGAGGGCAAGAAAAAACAGATTACCGCGCATACAATGATCGGTCTTTTGGAATGGTCAAGCTAAAGGGACGCAAACCAAGGTCTTCATATTACGGGCCTTTAAGAGCCGTCAAAAAAAACGGCCCGTTAATGAAAGCACAGGGCATATAATGGCACCCGAAGATTTCAGGATATTAATCACAGATGACGATGTAGACTTGAGGGAACTGCTTATGGAAGCGGTAAAGAGCTTGGGCTATGGGGTCTTTACGTCAAGGGACGGCAAGGACGCCATGAGAAGGCTTGAGATGGAGAAGTTCGATATCGTCATTACTGATCTTATGATGCCGGTGCTGGATGGGCTTACTCTTTTAAATAGGATCAAGGAGCTTGACAAGGAGATACTGGTAATTATAATTACAGGCTATGCGACAATAGATACCGCCGTGAAGGCCATTGAAGCCGGCGCATACGATTACATAGCCAAACCGTTCAGGCTTGATGAGCTGATGATCGTCTTGAACAATGCCGGCGAGAGGCTTAAGCTTACAAGGCAAAACAGGTCTCTGCTTCAGGAGCTTAAAAAGGCTTATGCCGAGATAGCAATGCTCAGGGATACGGCCGGACTTTCATCAGTGGATTTGAAGAAGGATGTGCTCGACTCTCCTGCAAACAAAGGCCGGATTTGATAAAGACAACACGCCGCACGAAAACTCCAGGAATACGTGGAATAAGCAGATTAGGAGTTCATACCGAACCCGTCTAGAAGGATCAATATCGCTAAATCAAGGGCATGATAATGAACATAACACTTCAAGGGGTTAATTCCGAAACTGAAAAAATAAATATAATGCTCGTCGACGACGATGACGCCGTACGAGATGCCGTCTGCGAGATATTGAGAAGGAGAGGGTGGAATGTAGTCGAGTTCAATAACGCCGAGACGGCTCTCTCAGCCCTCAAGAGAGACAAGGTTGACGTGGTGCTTTCGGACATAAGCATGCCCGGGATGGGAGGGATGGAATTTCTTCGCTTGGCCAAGGAAGTCGCTCCTGGCGTGCCCTTCGTCATGATAACCGGATATCCCTCACTGGATCTTGCTGTCGAGGCCATGAAGGTAGGCGCGGCTGATTTTCTTGCCAAGCCTTTCAAGACGGAGGAACTCGAGATCACGATCAGGAAGGCCGTAATAGAATGTGACGTAGCCAAAGGCAAAGTAACCGGACTTGCACCAAGGTTTAAGGGGACCGGGCATGAAGTCGCGAGGCACAGGCTTGAGGACAAGATCAAGGAACTCTCGATCATGCATACGATAAGCGAGATGCTGGATGAGGTCAACGAAAAAGAAGAGATATTCAGGAAGACCATGTCCCTCGCCCAGATCATCGCCGACGCTGACAGGGCTTTTGTCATGGTCGTTGAGGAGAATAATAAGGACCTCGTCGTGCATGCCGCATCGGGGTATGATGAGCAGGCGCTCATTGGGAAGAGATTCGCGCTCACGGAAGAACCGTTCAGGAGAGTCGTCGAGAGCAGGAGCCCCGTATATTTCCAGACAGGGAATAAAGACAACAGGTTGGCGGTTCTTGCAGGCGGCGATTGGTCGAAAGGGGGCCCCTTATTTCTGGCCCCGATGATGATAAACAAGGAGGTCGTCGTTGTTTTGGGCCTGTTGGCGCAAACAGCGGTCAAGGAGCTGACCTCGGATGCTCAGGCCCTTTTAATGAACCTTACGGCCAAGGCGTCGCTTAAGCTTGAGAACATTGCGCTTTCCGAAAACATCTTTTCAAGCATCATCGGCGCCATAAATTCGCTCATTAACGCTCTGGACGCAAGAGATACGTATACAAAAGACCATTCCAACAGGGTCACGCGATACGCAACGAAGATAGCTAAGGCCATGGGATGCAGCCAGGAGGTGCTGGACAGCATCAGTTTCGCCGGACCCCTCCATGACATCGGTAAAATTGCCATCAGGGACGAGGTCCTTCTTAAAAAAGGATATTTTACCGACGAAGAGAGGGAGATAATAAAATCCCACGTCGTCAGGGGCGAGGAAATACTGAGGCCTCTAAACCTTTTAAGCATTGAAAAAGCGGTAGTCCTCTACCATCACGAGAGGTGGGACGGCCGTGGTTATCCGCATAATCTCGCTGGCGAAGACATACCGCTCGTCGCCAGGATATTTAGCGTAGCCGATACTTTCGACGCAATGACATCGACACGACCCTACCGTAACGCCCTCAGCATGGAAGTCGCCAAAGATGAGATACTCCGTTGCAGAGGTACCCAGTTCGATCCGAATGTCGTGGATGCTTTCACGCAAAGTGGTATCTTAAATGCGAGCGCCTGACCCTGCTGACACGCACTTTGCCCAGTTCCCCGCATCTTTAACTTGTCTTTCCTTAATTAAATTAATATAATAAAAATAAGGCTGCTTTGGCTCCACCGGGTTATTAGTGCAGAAGTGGAGCTTAATTTCTAATCCAAAGCGATTACCTTCATTTAGATAGACCTAAATCATTAACAAGACCCCCTCTATATATGGCGCGTCTGCCTGCTAACAGAAGCCTCGGACACAAGATAATCAAAAAAGTAAAGGATACTATAGCAACTCACGGCATGCTCGACAAAGGGGATACCGTAATAGTAGCCGTCTCCGGAGGGGTTGATTCGATGGTACTGCTTCATGCGCTAAATAGAATAAGGAAAGACTTTCGCTTAACCCTTGTCGTTTGCCATCTGAATCACGGGCTCCGCGGAAAGGAATCGGAAAGGGACTTAAAGTTCGTCGAAAAGTCTTGCAAGGACCTCGGGCTCAAATTTGAAGGGAAAAGGCTACCTGCCGGAAAGTTAAAACTCGAGAAGGGCTCCTTGCAGGAAGCTGCGCGCATAAAAAGGTATAAGTTCCTTGAGGACGCGGCAAAAAAATACTCTGCAAATAAAATAGCGCTCGGGCACACCATTGACGACCAGGCCGAGACCGTTTTTATGAGATTCATAAAGGGAAGCTCATTAACGGGCCTTGCAGGCATCCCTCCCGTAAGAGGCTCCTTTATAAGGCCGCTTATCGGAATCAAGAAAGAAGAACTTATGAGGTTTGCGGAAGAGGAGGAGATAGTTTACGTCGAGGATTCCTCAAACTTAAGCCCTCGATACCTGAGAAACGATCTACGGCTAAACCTCATCCCTGTCATTAAAAAATACAACCCTAATCTGGCTGAAACCCTCGCAAGGACGGCTTCGGTATTGAACGATGACGATGAATGTCTGGAAAATTTGGCGCTTGGGTTGATGCCCAGGGTGATTCTCAAAAAAGGGCAAACCGGACTCGTCCTCGACCGGCAAGGCTTGACCAGGATCCATAGGGCGCTGGCGGCAAGGGTCTTTTTGAACGCGATTGCGCTTTTAAACAATAAATCAAACGCTTATAGCGTACACATAAGGTCATTCCTTAAGATTTTAGATGGTAAATCAGCTGGTTCCTCTGTAACACTTCCAGGTGGACTCAAGGTCAGTAGGGAATACGATTACGTAATAATGTCGACCCGACCGCCCAAAAAAATAAAACCTTTTGACAAGACTGTAAATGTTCCAGGCATTACCCGGCTCGGCAGGCATGTGCTCAGGGCGACGATACTAAATAAGCTGCCCAGGACCTGTTCCGGCAATGACAAGATAGCGTATTTCGATTATACGGCGATTAAAGGACCTTTGAAGCTGAGGTCGATAAGGCCCGGGGACAGGATGACGCCTTTTGGCATGAAAGGAACTAAGAAATTGAAAGAGATCCTTATCGAAAAAAAGATCCCGAGGGGCAGGAGACCTGAAATACCATTATTGTGCTACGAAAAAGACATACTCTGGGCGGTTTCCGTCAGACGGTCTGGGCTTTTCAGGGTTAAAAGTGATGCAAAGAGGATCTTGAAGTTGGAATACTTGGAATACTTGGAAGAATAACGGAACAGTTTTGCCGTTGGCTACGTTTACAACACTATATGTAGATTTTTTTCAATTGTTATTTCTTCAATAATTTGATAAGTTAAAGGATTATAACACATTAAGGAAGACCACATGCTAATAGCTTATAAAGGCATCGAACCCAAGGTACATGCGACGGTCTTCGTCGAGGAGAGCGCAAGGATAATCGGGGATGTGGAGATAGGCGAACAGTCGAGCATATGGTTCAACGCCGTTGTTCGCGGCGATGTCAACTATATAAGGATAGGTAAAAGGACAAACGTTCAGGACAATTCCACCCTCCACGTGACGAAGGATATCTTCCCGCTCATCATCGGGAGCGATGTAACCATCGGTCACAGCGTAATATTGCACGGTTGTACCGTAAGGGACAGGTGCCTTATCGGCATGGGGTCGATAGTCCTGGATAACGCGGAGATAGGTGAAGATTCGATAATAGGCGCCGGGGCGCTGGTGACGGAGGGGATGAAGGTGCCGCCAGGTAGCCTTGTTGTGGGGCTTCCCGGCAAAGTTGTAAGGGCTCTAAAACCAGAGGAAATAGCGCGCATAGCAAAGTCGTCTCTAAACTACATAGAATACGCAAGAAATTACGGGTACAAAAATGTTTAATAATCTCTCGTTTGTTGGCCTCCTTCAAAAAGGCGGCATAACTGTAATCATACTGGCTTTTTTGTCCGTTGTCTCCATAGCCATAATGCTTGAACGGTACTGGGC
>DAIDBB010000352.1 GCA_027310325.1 bacterium
GGCCGAGGAGAGACATAGTGCTCCTTAACAGCGCCGCCGCGATAGCCGCCGGAAATGGAGCCAGGTCGATAGAAGAAGGGATAGCCGCGGCCAGGGGTTCGATAGACTCCGGCGCCGCCCTTAAAAAACTCGAGATACTGAAAGGCATGACCAACAGATGATACTCGATGACATCGTCGCCAATAAAAAAGTCGAGATAGAAAAACTCAGGTCCTACTTCACGCCCGAGGACTTCCTGGAGAAGATAAAGGGACTTAAGGCCATCCGGGACTTCGAAAAGGCCCTGCTCTACGACGGGCGGAACCCGGTAAGGATAATAGCCGAGGTCAAGAAGGCCTCGCCGTCCAGGGGGATACTCAAGGAAGAGTTCTATCCGTTCGACATCGCAAGGCAGTATGAGCTTTACGGGGCCGCGGCCATCTCGGTAGTGACCGAGGAGAAGTTCTTCAAGGGCCGCTTCGATTACCTGCCGCCGATATGCCAAAACCTGAATATCCCGGTCCTGAGGAAGGACTTCATAATAGACGATCTCCAGGTCTATGAGACCAGGGCGGCGGGGGCCGACGCGATCCTCCTAATAGTTGCGCTGCTCGGCAAGGAGAGGCTAAAGGAGCTCATGAGCCTGAGCGCGGAGTTGAAGATGCCTGCCCTGGTCGAGGTACATAACGAAGAGGAACTCGAAGTGGCGCTTAACGCCGATGCCAGGATCATAGGGGTAAACAACCGCGACCTTAAGACCTTCAAGACCGACATAAATACGACGGTACGTCTCGCGCCTTATGTGCCGAAAGACAAGATACTCGTAAGCGAAAGCGGCATCGATACGTTCGAGGACATCATGCTCCTTATGGAAAACGGCGCCAACGCCTTTCTCATCGGCGAGACCCTAATGAAGGAAAAAGACATCGGAAAGAAATTGAAGGAGCTCCGTGGCGTCGGACGTTAGGGTCAAGATCTGCGGCATCACCAATATGGACGACGCCGCGGCCGCGGCCTCCTTCGGGGCCGACGCGCTGGGGTTCATCTTCTGGGAAAAGAGCCCGAGGAACGTAAATGCCGAAGCTGCCTCAAGGATAATAAGCGAACTCCCGCCTTTCATTGCAAAAGTGGGGGTGTTCGTGAACGAGACGGTCGATAACATAAGGAGAACCTCGGAGATCGGGCTTGACTGCGTCCAGCTCCACGGAGACGAGTCGATTGAATTCGCCTCCAGGGTACGCGAGGCGACGGGCTTAAACATCATAAAGGCCGTAAGGGTAAAAGAGGCCCGGGACATAGTCGGGATCGAAAGATACGCCGCCTCCGCGTACCTGCTCGATACGTTTAAGCCCGGGGCCAGGGGCGGCACGGGAGAGGTCTTCGACTGGGACATAGCTATTGAAGCGAAGGGAAAAGGGCGTATAATACTCTCGGGCGGGCTCAATCCGGATAACGTCGCCGACGCCGTCAAAAGGGTCAAGCCCTACGCGGTCGACGTCGGGAGCGGCGTGGAGCTCCGGCCCGGCAAGAAAGACCCCGATAAGATAAAAAGCTTCATAGAGAAGGCAAAAAAGTCATGAGAAACCCCGATAAAAAAGGCCACTTCGGCGTTTACGGCGGAAGGTATATATCAGAGACCCTCATGCCGGCGGTTATAGAGCTCGAAAACGCCTACCGTAAATGGCGTAACGACCCCTCGTTCAGGGAAGAGTTCGGCTACTATCTCAAAGAGTACGTTGGACGACCCACCCCCCTTTATTACGCCGAGAGGCTCACAAAAAAGGCCGCAGGGGCGCGGATATATCTTAAGCGCGAGGACCTCTGCCACACGGGGGCGCACAAGATAAATAACACGATCGGCCAGATACTCCTCGCGAAAAGGATGAAAAAGACGCGCGTCATAGCAGAGACCGGCGCGGGCCAGCACGGGGTGGCAACGGCAACGGTGGCCGCAATGTTCGGGCTGGAGTGCGAGGTGTACATGGGTGAGGACGATATAAGGAGGCAGTCCCCAAACGTATTCAGGATGAAGCTCCTTGGAGCGAAGGTCACCCCCGTGACATCCGGAAGCAGGACCCTCAAGGACGCCATGAACGAGGCCCTTCGGGACTGGGTCACGAACGTCTATAACACCTTCTACATCATCGGCACGGTCGCAGGTCCCCACCCCTACCCTATGATGGTAAGGGACTTCCAGTCGGTGATAGGCTCGGAGGCGAAAAGGCAGATAAGGGAACTTACCGGCGGTTTCCCTGACATGCTTGTCGCGTGCGTAGGCGGCGGCAGCAACTCGATAGGGCTATTTCACCCTTTCCTTGACGAACCATCCGTAAAGATGACCGGGGTCGAGGCAGGGGGCCTGGGGATCAAGACCGGCAGGCACGCGGCATCGATCAGCGGCGGCAGGCCCGGGGTCCTTCACGGTAACAAGACCTATCTTCTTCAGGATAGATTTGGGCAGATAATAGACACACACTCGATATCAGCGGGGCTCGATTACCCCGGGGTCGGCCCGGAACACGCCTACCTCCATGACACCGGCAGGGTCGACTACAGGGTGATTACGGACGCGGAGGCGCTCGAGGGGTTCAAGGCGCTTACAGTCTCTGAAGGCATAATACCGGCGCTCGAAAGCTCGCACGCCGTCGCTTACGCCATAAAGGCGGCAAGGACCATGAGCAAGGACTCGTCTATCGTCGTATGCCTCTCCGGAAGGGGCGACAAGGACCTCGATACGGTATCAAGGGCCTTCGACTATAAATTATAAGACAAGGGGAAGATGGAAAAAAGACCCGACAGGATCACCGAGACGTTTAAGGGCCTGAGCGAACGGGGTGAAAAGGCGCTCGTCACGTTCATCACCGCGGGCGACCCGGATATAGCCTCTACAAAGGACCTCATATTCGAGCTCGAGAGGGGCGGGGCCGACATAATAGAGCTCGGCATACCTTTCTCGGACCCCATGGCCGACGGCCCGACGATACAGGCGGCCTCCGAGAGGGCCCTTAAGAAAGGCACCCGGCTCGCTGACGTCCTCGGGGTCGTCAAAGAGGTGAGGGAAAAAAGCGGGATACCGATAGTGCTCTTCGGCTACTATAACCCCATACTTAGCTACGGCCTTGAGAAATACGCGAGGGACGCGAGGCGGGCCGGGGTCGACGGGACCCTAATAGTGGATCTGCCTCCCGAAGAGGCGGGCGAGCTTAAAAAGGAGCTTGACCGGAGAGGTATTGAGCTCATATTCCTCCTTACGCCCACAAGCGATGAGGCGCGGATAAGGACGGTTACGGACAAGGCCTCGGGGTTCATCTATTTCGTAAGTGTAGCAGGGGTCACCGGGGCCCGGAGTTCCCTATCCGCCGATATAGAAAAGTATATAAGGAAAGTGAGGCGCTTTACGACTCTTCCGCTCGGCGTCGGGTTCGGCATCTCGACCCCGGAGCAGGCCCGCGACGTCTGCCGCCATGCTGACGGCGTAATAGTCGGCAGCGCCATCGTGAATATAATAGCCGCTAACTCCGGAAAGACGCGCCTTAGAAAAGTCCGCGACTTCGTCTCGAAACTCAAAAAAGGCACGATGGCCCGGCAAGGCCGGGAAACGAGGTGACATGGTCTGGTTCAGAAAAGAGATATTCTCAAACGGCGATGACGGCAAAAGCGTAAAGGTCCCGTTCGGCCTCTGGGTCAAGTGCGAGCACTGCGGCGAGATAATCTACAAGAAAGAGGTCGAGAGGAACCTCGACGTCTGCCCTAAATGCAATTACCACTTCAGGATCTCGGCGCACGCGCGAATAAATATCGTCGTAGACGAGGGGACCTTCAAGGAGCATCACGCGGGGGTCGAGCCCGTTGACGCCCTTGAGTTCAAGGACCTCAAGAGGTACAAGGACAGGCTCAAGGCCTCGCAAAAGGAGACCGGCGTCAAGGACGCGCTAGTTGCCGGGGAAGGCCTTATAAACGGCATAAAGACGATGATAGCGGTCTTCGAGTTCACCTTCATGGGCGGGTCGATGGGCTCGGTCGTGGGAGAGAAGATAGCCCGCACAGTAGAAGCTGCCATAAAGGCCGAATGCCCGGTCGTCATATTCTCCTCCTCCGGAGGGGCACGGATGCAGGAAGGAATACTATCACTCATGCAGATGGCCAAGACCTCGGCGTGCCTGGCGCGCCTGAGGGACGCCGGGCTCCCGTACGTCTCCGTGATAACCGACCCGACCATGGGTGGAGTGACCGCGAGCTTCGCCATGCTCGGCGACATCATCATGGCCGAGCCGAGGGCCCTTGTGGGTTTCGCGGGCCCGAGGGTCATAGCCGAGACGATAAGGCAGACCCTTCCCGAGGGCTTCCAGAGGTCCGAGTACCTCCTCGAGCACGGCATGATAGACATGATCATAGAGAGAAAGCAGATGAAGGACACCCTCTCAAGGGTCCTCTCTATGCTCACCGAAAACCGTTCCTGAACGGCTCTATCGAGCTCAAATGCCCTCCTACGACAATATCCTCAAATACCTTTTCAGCCTCCATAGACACGGCATAAGGCCGGGCCTCGGCCCCATCTCCGCGCTACTTTCGATCCTCGGGGACCCGCAGAATGCGTACCCGTCCGTACACATAGGCGGAACGAACGGCAAGGGCTCGACTTCGGCCATGTTTGAATCGGCGGTGCGTGAGGCGGGTGTAACCGTCGGACTCTATACCTCCCCTCACCTCGTAAGGTTTAACGAACGGATAAGGGTAAACGGGGCGCTTATTTCGGACAGCGACGTGATAAAGGCCGCTTCGATAGTGAAAAGGGCCTGCCAGGGGCTCGGGGAAGACCCGACCTTCTTCGAGTTCACAACGGCGATGGCATTCGTTTACTTCAGGGAAAAGAGAATCGACTTCGCGGTGCTGGAAACCGGCATGGGCGGAAGGCTTGACGCCACAAACGTCGTTACTCCGCTCGTATCCGTCATAACGAACGTAGGACTCGACCACATGGAATACCTCGGGGATAGCATAAGAGATATAGCCCGGGAGAAGGCTGGCATCATAAAGAAAAATGTCCCGGTGGTGACCGCCTGCGAAGACGTCGTAGCGTTACGTGAGATAAAGCGGGAATCCCAAAAAAAAGGCTCGCCCCTTTACGTGCTTGATAAGGACTTCAGGACAAGGGACTCCTCTGCGCGCCCCGGCAGAAAGGACGCCTTCGACTATATAGGCATCAAAAAAAATATAACGGGCCTCGAGCTTAACTTAAAAGGGATGCACCAGCGTAAGAACGCGGCCTGCGCGCTGGCGGCGCTCGAAATAGTCTCTTCAGCCGGCATCGCGGTCCCAGAAATAGCCGTCAGGAAGGGCCTTAAGAAGACGCTATGGCCGGCAAGGGTCGAGGTTCTCGGGAAAAGGCCGCTACTCATAATAGACGCGGCCCACAACCCGTCAGGGGCACGGACCCTGAAGGAGGCCCTCGAAGGATTTAAGTACAGAAGGCTAATACTGGTCCTTGGGATCATGGCGGATAAGGACATCGACGGGATATTAAAAGAGCTCGCCCCTTCGGCCGATAGCGTAATCCTCACCACTCCCCGGACGGAGAGGGCTGCGGGCCTTGATGATCTCCTCGAAAGACTCGCGCCGTACAATAAAAAGGCGATGACCGTAAGCTCGGTCGCAAGGGCCTGCGGCGTTGCGTTGAAGGAAGCCGGAGCGGGTGACGCGGTCTGCATAGCAGGCTCCATCTTTACGGCAGGAGAGGCCCGAAAATATCTCGAAAAAAGACTTAAGGACCAAGCGGCCGGACGAAGAGACCGGTAATAAACCCGCCTGGCAACGTAGAACCCGCAAAAAGTTCCTTCCACCGCAAAAAAATCGTTTCAAAGTTCAAAAAAAATCCTGTATGCTTATTTTCCGATGAATACCTGGAGATTGCCGTCCCTTATACTCGCGGCCCTGATAATAGTCCTCTCGCCCATAAAATGGGCCCACGGGGCCGGCGCGCCTCCTTCTCCGACCGCAGCCCCCCTGGCCGAGCCTTTCAAGAAGAAAAAGGCCCCCATCGAGCTTTCCGCGGATTTTCTGAGTTACGACGAGGCCACGGACACCTACTTCGCGAGAGGTAACGTCGTGGCCGTCCAGGCTTCGACAACCCTCAAGGCCGACACGGTCGTAGCGGACATGGCCTCAGGGATCGCAACGGCCTCGGGCCACGTGGAGGTAATCGACGAAGGCGGCGCTATCATACGCGGAGAAAGCCTCGTCTTTAACATAAAGACCGAGAACGCCGTGCTGGCCAGGGGGAGGATCTTTTTCGAGAAGCAGGGCATCCTCATAACGGGCGATCCCATCAGAAAGACAGGGCCCCAGACATACGAAGCGGATAGCATATCTTTTACCACCTGCGAATGCAAGGAGGGCGAGAGCCCGGCCTGGAGCTTCGGGGCCTCGTCGGCCAGAGTGACCCTGGGCCAATACCTTACCGGGCGGAACGCCTATTTCTATATAAAGGGCGTACCGGTCCTCTATACCCCTTACATATCGCTTCCCGTGAGGAGGGAGCGGCAGACCGGGTTTCTTTCCCCCCAGCTAGGATATTCAAGGCTCCGTGGGTTTGTATTTGACGACGCCTTTTACTGGGCCATATCCGGCAATACCGACGCCACGTTCTATCTCGACGAGGAGACCAGCCGCGGTACAGGCGGGACGGTCGAGTACAGGTACATAAGGACAAGGAACAGTTACGGCGAGGCATACTTCAATTACTTCCGTGAAAAGGACATCGGCCGCGTGAGGGCGTTCAGGTCGAGTCTCAACCTCACGAGACCCCTTAACGCCGACGACGACAGATGGCAGTTCCGGTTGACCCACACCGAGGACTTCGGCAACGGGCTCGTATTCAAGGCGAACATAAACCAGGTGAGCGACAACGAATACTTCGTGGACTTCGGCAAGGACCCTGCCAGGCGCGCCCTCCAGAGCACCGAAAGCAACCTTTCGCTTTCCAAGAGCTGGTCTTCCTACAGCCTCGTAGCGCGGTTAAGGTACTTCACAAACCTGATGGAAAGCGGCAACTCCACGACGCTCCAGGAGTTGCCCAGGGTAGCGTTCACCGGGACGGGCCAGAAAATACCCTATACCCCCCTATATTTTTCCATGGAATCATCGGCTGTGAATTTCTACAGAAAAACAGGCATCGATGGGGGAAGGCTCGACGTCCATCCGAGGATATCGCTACCCCTTAGCGCCGGCGGATATCTCGATTTCACCCCATCATTTGCCCCAAGGGAAACGCTCTACGTAGTAAGGAACGACCCGGACGGGACATTTTTCAACAGGCTACTCTATGACGTAACGGTCGACATGACTACGAGTTTCTACCGCGTCTTCACCACGGGCATCGATTCCGTCGGGGCATTGAGACACAGCATCCGCCCGAGGATCACATACGTCTACATTCCCAGGTTCTCCGGGACGATACCGAGCTTCGACGCCATAGATTCGATCCCGGCCACGAACACTATAACATACTCTCTAAATAACATAATCACCGGCAAATACCTCTACGGTGGCGTTGAAAAATACTGGGATTACATCTATCTCGATCTTAGCCAGAGCTACGACTTTAATGAGGCTTCAAGGGCGTTGACATCGCCCGATGACAAAAGAAAGCCTTTCTCGGTCGTTACCGGCGAGCTTACAGCTAAGCCCACCGAGCGCTCGAAGCTTCTGGCGAAAAGCACTTACGATATCTACACCGGCTCCTTCATGAGCATAAGCGCCCAACTCACGGCGGCGGACAAGAGGGGGGACAACCTGAATCTTTTATACAGTTTTCTTAAGAACACACCCGGCATGGTCACGACAGCGCTCATAAACGGCCCGTCGATAGTTACGGGGCAGACGGGGCTCATAGGCACGCTCGGGGTGGCCGGGTCGACAAGGTATTTCGAGGGTTCTACAAAGATCCACGTGATGGAGCCCCTCGACCTTTTATACGTAAAGAGATACTCTTTCGACACGCACAGCTCCCTTGAGACCTCTTACGGCATTCAGTATACCTCGCAGTGCTGGGGCGCGTTGCTCTCCTACACAAGCAGGCCTGAGGAGAAGCTCATCTTCCTGACCTTTAGCCTTAAGGGCATAGGAAAGATAGGCGGATTGCGCGGCAGCTTCTAAGGCCGGAAAACATTGACACCCCTGTTTTGATAATGTTAAACTCCGGAATGATCTCCGTCTAAAGGGCCTATAAACAAGGGTAAGATGGCACAAAAAAAAGAATCTATAGAGATACATTGCGCCGAATGCAATACCGGCTTCAGGCTATGGATACCGGCTGAGTCCCTGCCCGAGTGGGAAAAGGGCGTGCGGATAAACTGCATAAAATGCGGCGCTCCTCACCTGGTTGAAAAGGGCAGGAAAGGTTTCGACGTAAGCCCGATAGAAAAAGGGCCGGCCGCGAAGCGCGCGGGAGCGCCGGCGGCAAAGAAGGAGGCCTCCGCTGCAAAGCTCAAGGCCGCCCCGGTAGAGGAGGAGGCCGCCGAAGAGGCCGCCGAGATCGAGGAAGAAGCGGCCCCGGAAGAGGCCCCCGCCGACTCCGTCCTCTACATAGAAGACGACAAACTTTCCCGCAAAATGGTCGAGACCGCGCTTAAGGACATAAACGTGAGGCTTCTGGCCGTAAAAAACGCGGACGAAGCCTTGAAGGCCCTTAAGAATGACAAGATAAGCCTCATAATAACCGACCTTTACCTCAAAAACCCCAACGACCCGGCGTCATCAATGGACGGGGAAGACCTTCTGAAGAGGGTGGTCGAAATGGGCCATAACATCCCTGCCATAATAACGACCGGGAAGGCGATCATAGACGACCTTGAGCTTGAGCCCAAGTGGTTCGACCTGCACGTGAAAGGCTTCATACAGAAGGGCAACCCATTCTGGGCCGATGAGCTGAAGTTAAAGATAAAAGAGATCCTGTATAAGGACTGACGGGGTCCGGCGCGGTAGTGAAACCCCCTCTACTGTTTTTTCTCCAGGAACGCGTAAGCGCTGTGGTTATGTATCGACTCCCAGTTCTCGGCCTCTATCCTGAACCATTTTATTTTGCTCATCCTTCCCAGGTTGACGGCGACCTCCCTTACAACGTCCTCGACGAACATCGGGTTGTCGTAGGACTTCTCGGTCACGTACTTTTCGTCCACCCGCTTCAAAAGCGAGTAGACGGGGCTGCTGGAGGAATCCTCCACTGTCTTTACTATGTCCTCTATCCATACGAACCCGTCAAACCTGACCGCCACCTTGACCATCCCCCGCTGGTTGTGGGCCCCCCTGTCGCTTATCTCCTTTGAGCACGGGCAGAGCGTCGATACCGGCACCATCACCTCGAGAACTAAGTCCCTGACGTTAGAGAGGCTCCCGGAGTATTTGCAGCGGTACTCCATCAGGCTCTTCGACTTTGAGACCGGCGCGGACTTTTCCATGAAATACGGGAACTCGACTTCAAAGTGGGCGGTGGAGGCGTTAAACCTCTTCTTCATCTTTTTAAGTATCTCGGGGAACTTCCTTATGGTTATCTCCCCCCTGTGCTCGTTAAGTATCTCGATGAACCTGCTCATGTGGGTACCCTTGAACTGGTGGGGCAGGTCGACATACATGTTGATGGAAGCTATGGTATGCTGAAACTTGTTCTTCCTGTCGAGGACCACGATGGGGTAACGGATATCCTTTACCCCGACCTTTCCGATGTCTATGCGCCTGAAATCAGGCTCGCCCTGGATATCCCTCAATATTGTTTTACCCATCCCGATATCTTGTCCTTTCCAAAGCCTTAAAAGGCGCCCTATTCGTAATATGCCGCGGCGCTCGTGTCGGATTCCCAGACCCTTACCTTCGATACCGTTGCTCCCGTGCCGAGCGCCACGGATAGCCCCTGAAATATAAAGCGCGCGAGGTTTTCGGCCGTCGCGTTCTCCCTGTCAAAGGGCGGGACCTCGTTAAGGTATCTGTGGTCGAGGGAATCGAGTATCTTATTCACCGACTCCTTCAACTTCTTGAAGTCCATGACCATCCCGAGACCGTCGAGCCCGGAGGCGGATATGACGGCCTCGACCTTCCAGTTGTGTCCGTGAAGGTTCTCGCAGGCCCCTTCATAACCGCGGAGGTTGTGGGCCGAGGAAAACGTCGATACTACCGTAAGTTCGTACATTCCGACAGTTTATCACACCCATTCGGTCTGAAATCAAGAAAAATGAAGTTTCGCCGAAGGCCCCGTACCGGACATCGGCTTTTTCTTTGCCTACTTTCTTTTGTGCGCGCGCACGGCAAATGGAATATCATTCGCACAGGTCTCAGGACGATTATAATGCCAAATATGATATGCTAACCATTTGCCCACCGCAGGTGAAAAGAAAGTAAGCTTGACTTTTCGGGTTGGCAGCGGATATTCTATGAGTTGCCTATGAAAAAGATCTGGCGTTTTTTCTCTTCCATCTGGCTCACGGTAGCCCTGGTCATTCTGATATGCCTGGACGCGGCCTGGGGTTCGCTCCTTTCAATGAAGGCGCCGGGGTTTTACAGGTCTATAGACCAGGCCGTGCTCTTCAGG
>DAIDBB010000582.1 GCA_027310325.1 bacterium
CCTATAGAAAGGCTCATAAAGGCGTTCTCAAGGCTTCCGGGAATCGGCGAGAAATCGGCTTCGAGACTTGCCTTGTATGTCCTTAACTCCAACAAGGGATACGCGGATGAACTCGCGGCGTGCCTCCTCGACCTGAAAGAAAAAGTCAAGTTCTGCTCGGTCTGCATGACCTTCTCCGATACCGACCCTTGCAACGTCTGCTCTGACGCGGGCAGGGACCCGGGCACGGTCTGCGTCGTCTCGGATTTCAAGGACATGGTCGCCCTCGAAGGCATGGGCGGATACAGGGGAAGATACCATATACTCCATGGGAACCTGGCGCCCTTGAAGGGCATAGGGCCGGACGATATAAGGATCGGGGAGCTTGTGGCGAGGGTGGAGGCAAACGGCGTCCGGGAGGTGATACTCGCTACCGGCTTTGACGCCGAGGGCGAATCGACGGCGATATATCTCGGACGGCTTTTAAAGCCTTACGGCGTAAAGCTTACCCGCCTGGCCTCGGGAGTGCCGGTTGGAAGTTTTGTCGAATACATGGACGGCGCCACGCTCGGGAGGGCCATGGAAGGCAGAAAAGAGATCTCCTAGCCGCTGATTAATATCATACGGTTAATGTGGGGCCGTATAAAAATAAAAGGAAGATACGGGAAGGGTTATGGAAAACTATATTGAAGTCAGATGGCATGGGAGGGCGCAGCAGGGGGTGGTGACCGCCGCCAAGGTCCTTGGGGAGGCGTGCCTGAGGTCGGGCAAATACGTACAGGCCTTTCCTGAATTCGGCCCCGA
Source organism: bacterium (assembly GCA_027310325.1). Classification (GTDB taxonomy): domain Bacteria; phylum Desulfobacterota; class GWC2-55-46; order GWC2-55-46; family GWC2-55-46; genus JAKAIQ01. The sequence goes on from DAIDBB010000582.1 coordinate 784, forward strand.
AAGGATGGGAGCGCCGGTGCGCGCCTACAACAGGGTCTCGGACGAACCGATAAGGCTCCACTGCCAGGTGACCGAGCCGAGATATGTCCTTATAGCCGACCCGACGCTCATCGGGGTCGTGGGGGTGACCGAAGGGACGCCCGAGGACGCGATCTTCATAATAAACACGCCTAAAAGCCCGAAGGAGATGCGCTCCGAACTTGGGCTTGCCGGAAAGAAGGCGAAGGTCTATACACTTGACGCCTCGAAGATCTCGCTTGAGACCATCGGGAGGCAGATGCCGAACACCCCGATGCTTGGGGCGCTTGCGAAGGCGACGGGCTTTATCTCGATAGAGGCCCTCATAGATAACTTCAAGGAGAACTACGCCAAGAAGTTCAGCCCGAAGGTGATAGAGGGGAACGTCGAGGCGATGAACAGGGGTTTCAAGGAAGTGGCTGGGGAGTAGTCCGTTTGTTTTCACAAAACGAGCCTGGAGGTTTACGGAGGTGAAAGAAGAATAGCATGGAAAACAAAAAAGAACTCCCTCTCGGGGGGGTCATACCGAGGGGCGGGACGGCCCATGAATATTCGACAGGCGGATGGAGAAAGTTAAGGCCTGTGGTCGATAAAGACAAGTGCACCAATTGCCTTATCTGCTGGGTAATGTGCCCGGATTCGGCTGTCATAACCCAGGACGGCAAGATGGTCGGCTTCGACATGGAGCACTGCAAGGGCTGCGGAATATGCGCCGTTGAGTGCCCCGACAAGGTAAAAGCGATAAAAATGGAAGAGGAGGCAGGCTAATGGCGATTTCGACAAAAGGTCAGACGGGGCTTACCGGGAACACTGCCATAGCTTACGCCATGAAGCAGATAAACCCCGACGTATGTCCGGCATATCCGATAACCCCCTCTACCGCCATAATAGAGGATTTCTCAAGCTACGTGGCTGACGGGGCCGTGGATACCGAGCTTATTACGGTAGAGAGCGAACATTCGGCGATGAGCGCCTGCATCGGGGCGGCGGCAGCCGGGGCGCGGGTCATGACGGCCACCTCGGCGCAGGGCCTGGCCCTGATGTGGGAGATGCTCTACATAGCGTCGGGCATGAGGTTTCCCATCGTTATAGCGAACGTGAACAGGGCCCTTTCGGCCCCCATAAACATCCACTGCGACCATTCGGATTCGATGGGGGCGCGGGACTCCGGCTGGGTCCAGCTCTATTCGGAGACGGTGCAGGAAGCGTACGATAATTTCATACAGGCCGTGAGGATAGCGGAGAACGAGAAGGTGCTCCTTCCGGTAATGGTCTGCTTCGACGGCTTCATAACCAGCCACGCCATAGAAAACATCTCGCTCCTGGACGACGCCGAGGTGAGGGAGTTCATAGGAGAGTATAAGCCCAGGCACCATCTCCTTGATACCGACAACCCCGTAACGTACGGGGCCATGACTCTCCAGGACACATATATCGAATTCAAGCGCCAGCAGTCGCAGGCGATGAGCCGCGCGAAGGACGTCGTGACGGAGGTCGGCCGCGAGTTCGCCGGCAAGTTCGGGCGTGACTACGGCCTCATGGAGACCTACAGGCTCGATGACGCCGAGGCCGCCATAGTGATACTCAACTCGGCGGCAGGGACGACGAAGGTCGCGGCGGACGAGCTTAGAAAGCAGGGTAAGAAGGTCGGGGTCTTAAGGCCCCGGCTCTTCAGGCCCTTCCCGTTCAAGGAGATGGCCGACGCGCTTAAGAACGTTAAGGCGGTGGCGGTCCTTGACCGCGCGGATTCGATGAACGGGTTCGGCGGGCCTCTCTTCAATGAAGTGCGCTCCGCGCTCTACGAGCTCGATACCCGCCCCAGGGTCATAAGCAGGATCTACGGCCTTGGCGGAAGGGACTACAAGGTCAAGGACGCTGCGTCCGTATTCGACGAGCTCCTTAAGATATCCTCGACCGGCAAGGTCGAGACCCTGCAGAAGTACATAACCTTATAGAAATAAAATAAAAACCCTGAAGGGTTTTAAATAGAGGTTAAACAATGGCAACGTTAAAGGAACTTTCAAAGCAGGACGAGCTTTTATCCGGCGGCCACAGGCTTTGCGCCGGATGCGGCATACCGCCTATAGTGAGGCTTGTATTAAGGGCCGCAAACGGGCCGGTAGTGGCCACGGCCGCGACCGGGTGCCTTGAAGTGGGCACGACCGTTTATCCGTACACGTCATGGAGGATCCCCTGGATACACTCGGCGTTCGAGAACGCCGCCGCAACGATAAGCGGGGTAGAGACCGCGTACAGGGTGCTTAAGAAAAGGGGGAGGATCCCGCAGGACAAGAACATAAAGTTCGTCGCCTTCGGAGGAGACGGCGGTACGTACGACATAGGGCTGCAGGCCCTTTCAGGGGCCCTCGAACGGGGTCATAACTTCCTTTACGTCTGCTACGACAACGGCGCATACATGAATACGGGCATCCAGCGCTCAAGCGCCACACCTTTCACCTCCAACACCACGACTTCGCCCGCCGGAGAGGCCATACAGGGCAAGCAGGAGTGGAGGAAGGACCTTACGAGGATAGTCGCGGCGCATAACGTCCCGTACGCCGCGCAGGCGTCCCCCCACAACTGGGCCGACCTTTCAAAGAAGGCCGAAAAGGCGCTTAAGGTGAGCGGCCCGTCGTTCCTGAACGTGATGTCCCCATGCCCTCTCGGCTGGTATACCAAGTCGGAGGACTCGATAAAGTGGGCCAAGCTTTCGGTCGATACCTGCTACTGGCCCCTCTATGAGATCGAAAACGGTATCTTGAAAGTCACATACAAGCCCAAGGAAAAAAAGCCCCTGGCCGAATGGCTCAAGCCCCAGGGCAGGTTCAAGCACCTCTTCAGGCCGGAGAACCAGCACCTTCTGGAGAAGTTCCAGGCGAGAGTCGACCTGGAATGGCAGAGGCTTTTAGACCTCGACGGCAAGCGCCTTTAGCGTCTCCGTACCGGCGGGCCGCGGTGGCCTCGCCCGCCGCGGTCCTAAAATCAACCGGGGTATCGGTAAGAGGGTAATTTTATGCCGCAGAGCGCGTTTATAATGTATGAAGAGGAGTACCGCGAGATTACCGCGATACTCGAGAAGCTTTTGCGCGAGGCCAACGCCAAATGCGTCTATCTTGTAGACAAGGACGGCCAGCTTATAGCCGCGAGCGGCGAGACCAAGGACATAGACTCCACGTCGCTGGCTTCCCTTACGGCCGGCAACATCGCGGCCACCGGCGGGCTCGCCAAGCTCATCGGCGAGAAGGAGTTCTCGATACTCTTTCATGAGGGCGAGCGCGATAACATCCATATCTCGGTAGTGGGCCAGAGGGTCATCCTTGTAGTAATATTCGATAAAAGGTCGTCTATAGGACTCGTAAGGCTCCGGGTCAAGAAAGCCTGCGAAGACCTGAATAAAAGCATCCAGAAGCTCCTTGGCAAAATGGAGGCGGGCGCCGAAAAAGAGACCATTTTGCAGGAAATAACGGACGATGATATCGAGAGGCTCTTCCAATAGAGTGACGCGTTTCACGAAAATGCATCGCGGGCGCAACCCCCGCTGCTTGCAGCGGGGTCAAGCGAGCGAATAGAAATAGTTACCTTGCATTTGGAAGATTCCCCGCAGCTTGCTGCGGGAAGCTTCAATTTCTTTAACGGCCCCGGCCCCATCCAAGAACCGCTATTCGAACGTTTTTTAGCGAGCAGCCCCGGTTTATATATATATTTTTGATCTTTTGTCGCCGGGTGAAAGGCATGCCGGGCGCGTACCCGCAACCGGGCCGCGCGGGATAAAAGGCGCATATCTTTATTTCAAGGTCCCTGCGCCTGCGGCCTCAATTCTAAAGAAAAATGTCATTCATAAATTACTCCTCAAGGGAAATAAACTGCAAGATAGTATATTACGGTCCGGGCCTTTGCGGCAAGACGACCAACCTGCAGTTTATATATAAGAAGACCAGGCCCGAGGCCAAGGGCAAGATGATAACCCTTGCCACGGAGACCGAGAGGACGCTTTTTTTCGACTTCCTGCCCATCGCCCTTGGCGACATAAAGGGCTTCAAGACGCGGTTCCATCTCTATACCGTACCGGGGCAGATATTCTACGACGCCTCAAGAAAGCTAATCCTTAAAGGCGTTGACGGGATAGTATTCGTTGCGGATTCACAGCTTGAGAGGATGGACGCCAATATCGAAAGCCTCGACAACATGAGGATAAACCTTGAAGAGCAGGGCTACAGTCTTACTCAAATCCCTTACGTGGTCCAGTACAACAAAAGAGACCTGCCCGATGTCGTTCCCGTAACTGAACTGAAGAAGGTGCTTAACATTAACGGCGTGCCGGATTTCGAGGCCACCGCCAGCGCCGGCGTCGGGGTCTTTGAGACCCTGAAGGCCATTGTAAAACTTATTCTTATAGAGCTAAAAAAGGGCGGTTGACCGTCCGGCCTCAAGCCAATCTATAACATACCTCAATAAGGAGGACGACAGTGAGCCTCAGAAACGCCATTACCCGGGACATGACGGCTTCGATGAAGGCCGGCGACAAGATAAAGCTTTCCACCTTGAGGCTCCTCTTAAGCTCCGTCAAGTATAAAGAGGTCGATCTCAAAAGGGAATTGAACGACACGGAGGTCCAGCAGGTAATCTCCACGCTCGTACGTCAAAGGCATGATTCGATCGAGCAGTTTAGGAAAGGAAACCGCGCCGACCTTGTGGAAAAGGAAGAAAAGGAAGCGGAGATACTCAAGGCGTACCTGCCGGCCCAGCTCTCGGCGGAAGAACTGCGGGCCGAGGTCAGGAAAATAGCTGCCGAGGTGGGGGCTTCCGGCGCGCAGGACATGGGCAAGCTGATGAAGGCCGTCATGGGAGAGCTCAGGGGCAAGGCTGACGGAAAGGCCATTAACGACGCGGTAAAGGAAGTCCTCGGCGCCTAGGGACGTTGAAGAACTCTTTGAGAGGGCCTTTTTATAAAAAGTTTCTCCCAAAAAAAGTTTTTCGGCATTCGGATAAAGCGTTTTCGTAAAAATACAAACAGGGGTTATAATAAGAACATAAATGAAGATAAGTGAGATATACGAAAAGACCATAAGAAGGGGCATGGAAGTAGACCCCAGGGGCGTTAAGGCGGTCGAAGAGGAGCTGCGGCGCGCAAAAAAAGACTTTGAGGAACTGAAGGAAAAGGAAAAAAAGAGGTTCGACAGGGAGCGCCTAGTAAACCCCTATGCCGACACCAGGGTGCTCTACGGAGACGGCGAGCGGGAGGTAAAAAGCGTCCTTGTGGGCATAGATATGGAGGTAGCCGAGGTGCTTTTGGCCGACAGGCTCCGGGAGCGCTCAAATGCGATCGACCTCATAATAGCGCACCACCCGGAGGGACGGGCCATGGCAAACCTTTACGCAGTCATGGACATGCAGTCCGATATACTGCTTAAGTACGGCGGGGTCCCGATAAACGTGGCCGAGGATATAATGGGAGCCCGCATAAAGGAGGTCGAACGGAAGCTCCTGCCGATAAACCATAACAGGGCAGTGGACGCGGCCCGGCTCCTTGACATACCGCTCATGTGCATTCACACGCCGGCGGACAACGCGGTCACCGATTATCTTCAGAAGCTTTTTGATGAAAAGGCCCCCGGGTACGTCTCTGATATAATAGACATGCTTAACGACATACCGGAATATTCGTACGCCGCGAGCGAAACGGCGGGGCCCAAGGTCGTATGCGGCTCAGGGGACAGGAAGGCGGGCAAGGTCTTTGTCGATATGACCGGAGGCACGGGAGGGAGCAAAAAGGCCTTTGAAAAGCTCTCCCAGGCCGGGGTCGGGACAGTAGTCGGCATGCATATAAGCGAAGACCACCGCGAGGAGGCGGAGAAAAACCATATAAACGTGGTCATAGCCGGGCATATCTCAAGCGATACGCTGGGCATGAACCTACTCCTTGACAACGTCTTAACGGATGTAAGGGTGGTTGAGACGTCCGGGTTCAAAAGGGTCATAAGGACATAAATAGAGGCGCCTCCTTACCGGGCCCTAGTCCGGAAAGTTGACGGTCCTGTTGAAAAAGTATTGTGGATGATACTACTTTAGAAACATTGGAGTACCCGGCGGTCTTAAGGGAGATCGCCGGCTTCACCGTTACACCTCTCGGCAGGGAAAAGGTCGTTGGGCTGGTCCCCGTCGGCTCAGTCAGGGAAATCGAGGAGGCGTTCAAGGAATATTCCGAGGTGCGGGATATCCTTAAGGCATCCGGGAAGTTGCCGCTCGCCGGGGTTGCCGACACGCGGGACATCCTCGGGAGGATCGACCCGGCTGGAGCGTTTCTCCTTCCCGAAGAGCTCATCCAGATAAGGACCAACCTGGAAGTCGTCATCGGGCTTAAAGCCCTTCCGTCCCCGTCCTTTTCCAGGGAATACCCGATAATCTCGTCAAGGATAGAAACGCTATCCGAACTCAAGCCCGTTTACAGCGAACTCTGCCGGATACTCGACGATAAAGGCCAGATAAAGGATACCGCCTCCCATGAGCTTTATAATATCAGAAAAGAGATAAGATCAGGGAGGGAGCGGGCGCGGTCCATACTCGAGGACCTCTGCAAGGACAAAAAGTACAGGGAGTTCTTGCAGGAAGACTTCATAACGATAAGGGACGACCGGTACGTGCTCTCCATAAAGACGGGAAAGCACGTGCATGTAAGCGGGATCATACACGGAAGGTCCGGGAGCGGGGCGACATATTTCATAGAGCCGATGCAACTTGTCGAGCTCAATAACAGGATAGCCATACTCAGGAAAGAGGAAAAGAGCGAGGAGATAGAGATACTGAAGGCGGCGACAACCATGGTCGACCCGGAAAGGGGTGCGCTCTTAATGGACCTTTCTACCCTCGGCGCCCTCGACGGCCTCCAGGCCAAGGCGCTTTTCGCGGGCCTTACCAATTCCGTCGTTCCGGTTATAAAGGCCGGCGGGTCCGTCAAATTCAAGGAAGCCCGGCACCCTCTCCTCATAATGAAGGAGCTGAAGGGCGGAGACAAGGTCGTCCCCATAGACCTCGTCATACCGGAGGATAAAAAAGTCCTTGTCATATCCGGGGCGAATACCGGAGGCAAGACCGTGGCCCTTAAGACGCTGGGGCTCCTTACTCTCATGGCCCTTTCGGCGATACCGGTCCCGGCGGCGGAAGGGAGCGAGGCCCCGGCCTTCAGCTCCATATTTTCCGACATAGGCGACAGGCAGGATATAATAGAGAGCCTGAGCACTTTTTCGGCCCACGTAAAACGTATACGCTACTTCCTCACCGCGGCAAAGGCGGGCTCCCTTGTTCTCGTGGACGAGATAGGGGCCGGGACAGACCCTTCCGAGGGTAGCGCGCTCGCCCTTGCGATAATAGAGACGCTTAAGGAGATCGGCGCGGTAACGGTCATTACGACCCATTCAAACGTAATAAAGGCCCATGCCCAGGTTGACCCGGACTACCTTAACGCGTCGGTCGAGTTCGACGAAAATACGCTTAGGCCCCTGTATGAGCTCCTTTACGGCGTGCCCGGGCCGAGCCTCGGGCTTTCGATAGCGCAGAGCCTCGGCATGCCGCCTGGCCTCATAGAAAAGGCCAGGACATATTTCAAGGAGAAGGAGGCCGCATTTATCGAGTCCGTAAGGCTTCTTGAAGAGGAAAAGGAGGAGATAAGAAAGCTCAGCGAGAGGCTTTCTGAACTCGAAGAAAAAAGGGGAAAGGCCGTTGAGAGGCTTAGGGCCGAAAGGGGAGAGCTTCTCAAAAAAGCGAAGGGCAAGGTCGATTCTATCGTAAAAGAGGCTGAAGAGGAAATAAGAGAGACCGTAAGGAAGATAAGGGAAGAAAAAACAAAGGGGGCGTCTCCTTACGCCGTCGCGGTGAAGGTCCGGGAGATTGGCGGCAAGGCCGCGTCGCGTTTAAGCCACGGCGTCGAGAGATATGTCCCGTCCGAGGGCGATAAGGTCGCCATCTCCGGGTCCGATACAAAGG
>DAIDBB010000369.1 GCA_027310325.1 bacterium
GGAGATAGACGAGCACTCGGCTGACGCCGGGGCCATAACCCGGTGCGAGGCGTTCCTCGATTCCATCAGGAACACCAAAGGGAAGACCAGGCCGCGGAAGAAGGAAAAGAACGTCCTTGTGAGGACGAACCTCAAAAAGAAGATATATCTGCCTTACATGGCCGACGGCGCGCACGCCATAGCCGCCGCATTCCAGGCATGCGGCATAGACGCCGAGGTGATGCCCATGCCGGATGACGAGAGCTTAAAGTGGGGCAGGAGATATACGTCCGGGCGCGAGTGCTACCCGTGCATACTTACGACCGGCGACATGATAAAGATAGCGAAGAAGGACGGCTTCGACCCCGAGAGGTCCGCCTTCTTCATGCCCTCCGGGAACGGCCCTTGCAGGTTCGGCCAGTACAACAGGTACCACAGGCTCGTCCTGGACGAGCTCGGGTTCAAGAACGTCCCCGTGTTCGCCCCGGACCAGGACGGCAACTTCTATAAGGAGCTCGGCGCCGCGGGCGGGAACTTCCCGAGGCTCGCGTGGTGGGGCATAGCGTCAGCCGACCTCCTCGAAAAGAGGCTCCGCGAGGTCAGGCCCTACGAGAAGAACCCCGGCGAAAGCGAAAAGGTCTACCGGGAGAGCATAGACAGCGTCTGCGGCGCCATAAGACAGAAGAGGTTCCCGGAAAAGGAACTGAAGGCCGCCAAGGAGGCCTTTAAGAGGATACCCGTTCATGAGCCGGGCTCGAAGCCGGTGGTGGGGGTGGTAGGCGAAATATACGTGCGGAACAACCGCTTCAGCAACGAGAACCTCGTCGCGAAATTGGAGGCGCTCGGCGCGGAGGTCAGGCTCCCTACCATATCGGAGTGGATCTACTACACCAACTGGTGTTCGAGGCGTAAGGAAAGGCAGAGGAGGAACTGGGGGAGTTTCGTCCGGACCGTGGTCGAGGACTTCTTCCAGCGGAAAGACGAGAAGAAGATGGAGAACATCCTTAACGGGGACCTTAGAGGAGGCCACGAGCCGAGGGTCGAGGAGATATTGAAAAACGCCGTATCCTACATCCCGGATACCTTCGAGGGCGAGGCGATACTCTCCGTCGGCAAGGCCATCGACTACATCACCAAGGGCGCTCACGGCATCGTCAACGCCATGCCGTTTACCTGCATGCCGGGAACCGTCGTTAACGCCGTGCTCAAGAGGCTAAGGGAGGAGAACCAGAACATCCCGTACTTGAACATGGTCTACGAGGGCATAGAGGACGCCAACTCCATAACCCGCATGGAGGCCTTTGTCCACCAGGCCCGCGAGTTCATGGAGAGGGGAAAAAAAGGCGGGGCCGGGCATGGACACGCGAAGAAGGAGCACCCCTCCCACGCGCACGCTTAAGTCGTAACTTGAGAGTCCGATTCACATGATGAAAGGCAAGGTCTCAAGACCTTGCCTTTCTTTTTCGTATTGAAACGGATTGACTTAACCTTGTATTTTGCCTTATTATTTTAGTATCAAATAAAAGGGGATTCATACGTGAAGAAAAAGGCCTATAACGTCGCCATAGCAGGGGCGACCGGCGTCGTCGGAGGGGAATTCATAAAGATACTCGAGGAAAGGGGCTTCCCTGTTAACGAGCTTACGCTCCTTGCTTCCGAGCGCTCGGCGGGGAGCAGGCTCTCTTTCAAAGGGAAGGAACTTCCGGTAAAGCTCCTCGAAAAGGAGACCTTCGAGGGGATGGATATCGGGCTCTTCTCGCCCGGCGCGAGCGTCAGCGCCGTCTACGCGCCGGTTGCCGCAAAGGCCGGGTGCGTCGTCATAGACAACACCAGCCAGTTCAGGATGGACCCCGAGATACCGCTCGTGGTGCCGGAGGTCAACCCCGGCGACATAGGAAAATACAGGAAGAGGAACATCATCGCCAACCCCAACTGCTCGACCATCCAGATGGTCGTCGCATTGAAGCCGGTACACGACGCATACAAAATAAAAAGGATAGTCGTTTCCACCTACCAGTCCGTCTCAGGGGCCGGGAAGGAAGCGATGGACGAGCTCTCGGACCAGGTCCGGGCCATCTACAACATGAAGGAGTGCGAGCGGAAGGTCTTCCCGCACAGGATCGCCTTCAACTGCCTGCCGCAGATAGACTCGTTTTTGGATAACGGTTACACCAAGGAAGAGATGAAGATGGTCAACGAAACGCGGAAGATCTTCGGAGACGACTCGATCGGAGTTACGGCGACGACCGTCCGGGTGCCTGTATTCGTGTCGCACTCCGAGGCCGTGAACATAGAGACCGAGAAGCCCATAGACCCGGAGGACGTCAGGAAGCTCCTCTCGAAGGCCCCGGGCGTAAAGGTCGTGGACGACATAAGGAAGGGGAGATACCCGATGCCGGTAGACGCCGCGGACACGGACCCGGTCTACGTGGGCCGCATAAGGAGAGACGAGTCGATAAAAAACGGCCTCAACATGTGGATTGTGGCGGACAATTTAAGGAAGGGCGCGGCGCTGAACGCGGTCCAGATAGCGGAGTTGCTCATAAGGGATTACCTTTAAAGGGCTGCGGTAAGTTTATGCATAAAAATGTCCGTCTGCGTTGTCAGGGCAGGCAGGGGTTGTTAAAGCCTGGATTCCAAATCGAGTTTTGGCTTCCTTAACCGCACGCCCGGTTCAATCCCTTGCCCTTCCTGGCATCCGGACTATTTATGCATAAATTCAAAAACCTCGCATACTTGCGTGACCGTTTTCCCCGTCCTCAGCAAGGAGGGCGGTAAGGCCTTTGTAACCCTCCCCCTTGACGGGGGGAGGGTTAGGGTGGGGTGAAATTTTTAAAGCTGTCATTGCGAGGAGCTTTTGCGACGAAGCAATCTGATTTTTTACTCCCTCTCCCCTTGCGGGAGAGGGTTGGGTTGAGGGTAAAGTCCTTTCCTACTTACCCCTCCCCCTTGACGGGGGGGAGGGCCGGGGTGGGGGTGAGGGTGAGTTTCTAGGTCGTCATTGCAATCTGCTTTTTCCCTTCCCCCTTTACGGGGAAGGCTTGGATAGGGAGACAATTGAAATGCGTAAAGCAAAGGTCCGCAAACCAAAAGAACGTAAGCGTAAGACATACAGGCAC
>DAIDBB010000382.1 GCA_027310325.1 bacterium
GTGGCCCCGAAGTTCGGGACAAGCGTGTCCCCGGAAGTCTACGAAGCGGCGAAGGACTCCTTGAAGGCCATAAAATCATTGAACGCGGCTAACAACCTGGTAACGGCGACCTTCGAGATGAGGCGGCCCGCTCGTTTTAATATTAATTCTGGCGAGTAAAAATAAGAGAGAGTATCAACTCAGGGGAATAATTGAAGCTACCAATAGTGGGACCCGCTTATCTCGGGAAAAGTGTAAACGAAGATGCTCAAATGCTCGTCAACTGGTTTGTAGAATACGACCGTGACGGGAAGGAACCCTCGGTATTACTCCCGACTCCGGGGACGCTTAAACTGACGACTGTAGGTAGTTCGCAGATAAGGGGCGCACACGTCTTCAATAACCTCCTCTTCGTTGTCATCTACAACAAGCTATATTCTGTCAATACCGCGTGGATAATGACTTATCTCGGGACGCTCCCTACCACGGATGGTAGAGTCTCCATGGCGAATAACGGCGTTACGGGAAGCCCCGCTAACCAGTTAATGATTGTGGACGGGGCCTATGGGTACATCTACAGTATCGCAACAGGCGTATTTACAACGCTATCGAACGGGACCAATGGCTTCCCTTCTGCCGGAGCCGATACAGTGACCTTTCAGGATGGTTACTTTATCGTGTCACAGGGTGGTGGCAGCGGGTTCTTCTGGGTCTCCAACCCCTACGACGGGCTTAACTGGAACGGGCTTAACTTCTCGAACGCCGACTATAAACCGGATAACCTTCTGGCCGTGGCAAGTTCGGGTGAGATGTTATACCTCTTTGGCGAGCAGACGACGGAGGTCTGGTACAACGCCGGGGGCTTCTACAATCCCCCCTTCCTCCGTAATAATTCTACGGCTCCGATGGATATAGGGCTTGCGGCCCGGTGGAGCCTTGCGCTCGATAAGGGGACGTTCTTCTGGTTAGGTAGGACTGGCAACGGCGGCCCGCAGGTCTTTATGGGGGGAGGGCAGGTCATATCAACCCCGGCACTTGATTATCAGATTTCGACGTATTCGACCACTGCCGATGCCACCGGATACATCTATACCCACGAGGGGCACACCTTTTACGTCCTTACCTTCCCTACGGCTGATGTAACGTGGGTCTATGATGCAAGCGAGTCTGCAAGGGTAGGCATACCCCTCTGGCACCAGAGGAGCACCTATCAGGGGTCTTTCTACGGGATACACAGGCATATCAGTAATTGCTACGCCTATTTCAACGGTATGCACATCGTGGGGGATTACCAGAGCGGCAACCTCTACCAGTTGAGGAGCGATGTTTATACGGATACCGAGAACTTTGTACCGATAGTACGGATGCGGCAGACCCGGCACATATCAAAGAACCTCTCAAATGACCTCAAGACTCTTTTTATGCCACGCCTTCAGATAGACATGGAGACGGGGGTAGGGCAACTCTCTCTTGGAGGCCAATATGCGCTTGGCGCTGGCATGATACCCGGCACTTCCGTCAACCCCCAG
>DAIDBB010000389.1 GCA_027310325.1 bacterium
GACGCCGAGGCCGTAGACCACGCTCCTTTTGAAGTTTATGGATGAGGCCTCGGTAAAGTACTTGGTGGGGCAGCTTATCTCGCCTATCCTGAACCCGAGGTATACGGCCTGCGCGAGCATCTGGTTGTCGAAGATGAAGTCGTCGGAGTTCTCCTCGAGCGGCAGGGTCTCGAGGACCTTCCGGGAGAAGGCCCTGTAGCCGGTATGGTACTCCGAGACCTTTTCGCCGAGCATAAGGTTCTCGAAGAGGGTAAGGAACCTGTTCGATACATACTTATAAAGCGGCATCCCGCCCTTAAGCGCGCCGGTGCCGAGGATGCGCGAGCCGAGGACGACGTCGAACTCGCCTGAGGCGACCATCGAGGCCAGGGCGGTTATGAGCCTGGGAGTATACTGGTAGTCCGGGTGGACCATGACGACTATGTCGGCCCCGAGCCGCAGGGCCTCCCTGTAGCAGGTCTTCTGGTTGCCGCCGTAGCCCCTGTTCCTCGGGTGCACGACGATATTTTTTATGCCTATGGATTTACCCACCTCGACCGTCCCGTCCGAGCTGCAGTCGTCAACGAGCACCACGTCGTCCACGACGTCGAAGGGTATCTCGTTATAGGTCTTGACGAGGGTCTTCTCGGCCTTGTAGGCCGGCAGCACCACCGCTATCTTTTTTCCGTGAAGCATCTATTGGCCGCCCTGGCGTGTTTACGCCAGCCATGAAAATATCACAATACCGGCCCCTTGTTCAAGACGGATGAATTGGAGCCCGCCGCAATCCCGCCCTTTTAAGGGCGGGTCAAGGGCAATACAAATGGGACTTAAGTCACATCTTCCTTTCCGCGGAAATGGTAAGATGGAGAACTGACTCCGTAAATACAGCCCCGGAACGCCTCCTGTATGCGCCAAAAAGCCCAAAGGCGCGAAGCTTAAATAAAGGGATTTTGCCGTTGTCCCCCCCGCCCATGCCCTCTCTTCCAAAAAAAGAGGGGCCGGCATGGGGCCGCGCCAGGGGGCGAATTGAATGGGAGCCCGTTCTTACCCGCCCTTTAAGGGCGGGTACAAATGACCATTCATTACCATGAAGAGTCTCCGCCATAAATGGCGGAGACTCTTCCATTGCCAAAAATGCCCTGAGCTGGCATAATCTCAGTAATTATCCGGAGCGTCCTTTTGAACGGACTCATATTCAAGAAGAAATCCCCGCTTGCCGGGCTCGCCGTGCCTCTCGCGGCCGCGGTCACGCTGGCCGTCTACCTCCGGAGCCTCTGGAGCGGGTTCGTTAACTACGACGACCTCGGCTACGTCGTCGAGAACCCGTTCATACGCACCCTCGACAAAAACTTCATAAAATGGGCCTTCACGCGGGAGCACATGGGCAACTGGCACCCGCTCACCATGGTCTCCTACGCGGTCGATTTCAGGTTCTGGGGGCTCAACCCCGCGGGCTATCACCTGACGAACATAGTCTTGCACGCGGTGAACACCTTCCTTGTAGGGACGCTTGCCACGCGGCTCTACGGGATGGCGTCGTTTGAGAGGGAGAGGGACTTCTACCCGGGGATACTTACCGGCCTCGTGGCGGCGCTCCTCTTCGGGCTCCACCCAATACACGTGGAGTCCGTCGCCTGGGTCTCGGAGAGAAAGGACGTGCTCTCCGGCCTTTTCTTCATGCTTTCCATACTCGCCTACGTGAAGTACGCTGACCCGGGCTGGAGGAGGGGCAGCGGCGTCTACTACGCGCTCTCGCTCGTCCTCTTCATCCTTGCCCTCATGAGCAAGCCCATGGCGGTAACGCTCCCCGCGGTCCTTCTCCTGCTCGACTTCTACCCGCTCGATAGACTCAAGGGCGTCTGGCGCGCGCTCTACGAGAAGGTCCCGTTCTTCGCCTTGAGCGCCGCCTCGGTCTTTCTTACCGTCTGGGCGCAGGCGAAGGGAAGGGCCCTCCTTACGCACTACCCGCTTACGGAAAGATTGGCGGTAGCGGTCAGGGCCTACGCCTTCTACATTTACAAGACGGCCCTTCCGGTAAACCTCATCCCCTATTACCCGAGGCCCGTTCATCCCTTTGATTACGTATTTATACTCTCGCTCGCGGCCTTTGCGGCCGTTACCCTCTGGTGCCTGGTGGCCCTCGTGCCGGGGAGGAAAAAGATTTATACGGCCGTCTGGCTCTACTACATCGTGACGCTCCTCCCGGTAGTGGGCATCGTGCAGGCGGGCTACCAGATGGCGGCAAACAGGTACATGTATATACCGTCGATCGGGCCCTTCATACTCATAGGCTCTTTCGTCGGTTACCTTTCGAGCAGGTTCGCCGAGAGCAGGGCCATAGTGGCGGTCTCGGTCGCGGCGGCGCTCGTCCTCGGGCTCCTCACTTTCAGGCAGGAACGGTTCTGGAAGGACTCCATCTCGCTCTGGTCGCGCGAGCTGAAGTACAAGCCCGTGACTTTGGCGTACACGGGGCGCGGGTACGCGTATTACCAGGAGGGCAGGTACGCCGAGGCTATTGAAGACTATACCGTGGTGATAGAGGGGACGAAGGGCAGGAAGACCGACGATATCGAGCTCGACGAGGTATACAACAAGCGGGGGCTCGCATATGAAAAGAGGGGCGAGCTCAAGCAGGCGATAGCGGACTTCGGCGACGCGGTGAGGCTCAACCCCAAAAACGCGCGGGCGCTGAATAACCGCGGGAACGCGTACAGGAAGGCCGGGAGCTTCGACCTGGCCGTCTCGGACCTTAACGCCGCCGTTGCCCTCGAGCCCGGAAACGCGGCCATATACTTTAACCTGGGCCTCGCCGAGGACGCCGCCGGAGACCGTGCCGCGGCCCTTGAAAGCATAAGGAAGGCCGCCATAATGGGGCTTCCAGCGGCCCGGGAGTTCCTCAAAAATCCCCCGCCCCCCCCGCCTCCCGGCGAAAAATAATCCTTATTTTCCCGCGCCGCTCCGGCGTTCCGGACCGCGCACCGCGCCTGCCAACAAATGCTTTCGGGAGGCGTGACTGCCGGGGGTTAACGGTAGAAATGAATACCCGCCAAAGCTTCTTTTTCTTCAAGCAAAAAGACTCGTTGAAACAAAAACGCCCACTGAACCGAATCAATGGGCGTTTTGTCATTGAACTCATATTTTAAAAATTACATCTTCCTGAACCGCCTCATCGCAACAAGCCCCGTCATCCCCGAGCCGAGAAGGAGGAGCGTTGAGGGCTCCGGTACAGGGGCGCCACCCACGCCGATCGGGGCCCCACCGACGGTTATGCCATCGAACGCAAGCCCGGAGTTGTAAGCACCGTCCAGCCAGTTAACAACCCCGAACTGCAAGCTGTAGTTGCCGGCGGACGCTATCGTGTAGGCGGAATCGACCCAGCCCGAATAGCCGCAGCCGGTGTTGAAACATAAGCCGGAGTCCGCGCCCAGCGGCGACCAGGCCGGCCCTCCCGGGGTAATGTTCACTACAGAAGGCGTTATCGTGGCCGCTATCGCAGGCATGCCGAACCCCGGGACGCTATTGCCCAAAGGCGTGGTACGCGCGGTGAAAAGCAGCGCTACCGTACTATTTGATGAGTCGAGCAGCTTCGCCCAGGCGTAGTCGGCAAACCCGGACCCGTCTGATGTTACGTAATTGAACTTGAAATCGAGCGTCTGTCCCGCGCCCGCCGAGAAGAGCGTGGACTGCAATGTCGACCCGTTGATTTCGCTGCCCAACCCCAACCCCAAGCCCGCGGCTATACTGCCGTCTGTGGAAACCCAGCCATACTGGGTCCCGCCGCCGGGCGCGAGCGTCACAACGCCATCGGCACCCGCCGTTCCGCAGTTCCCTGTGCAGGTCCAGCCGGCTGGAATCCCGGCGTCAAACTCTTGCGCCGATGCCCGGGCGGTGAAGAAGAAAACCGATGCTAGCACCGGGGGTGCCAATACGAATAACAATCTTTTCATATACACCTCCTTTTTCAGTTTTTTTTAAATTGAGTTAAACTGCCAGGATCATCCGTTCTTCTAAGTTAAGGTTTGTAATGATTGGAACGAATTGCCGATTGCTGCTGTAATATTTATTGCAATATTCATGCCTTTTTTTCGGCTATTACGTAACAGGTTGATTTTTCTAAATATTCTAAGAGATCGTTTTCCCGTCGTTCTCAAAAAACGAAAAAATATTTGACAACGCATTTTCAATCGAAAGCGCGTTATTTGAAAAAAACCAAATAAAAACGCATCATTTATGTCATGTTCTCGAATGTAAAAGAAATGAACGCCTTTTGGAATGTTTTACAGCCCTCTTATATGTTTCTTTGCGGGTCCGGGGTCGTCCCCGGACCTGATATTTCGCGTCGGCAACCCTGTCAAAAGGGCGTCCGTTTTTTACGCAAGCGAACCGACGGGCGGGTCGCGAATTCCGGACCCCGTGAAAGAAAAAAATACCCCCCACCCTTTACAGGGGGGAGAAAGGGGGGTGATGGTTTATCGCGGGACCGGGGTTGTACCCTGTAAACGAACCGACGGTCCGCGGACCCGGACCCGCCGGGAGTCGGGAGACGGCGCCTTTATAGGTCGGGTCCCCCGGCTGAGCGGTCGCTATAAAGCCGTGAAACCCGGCGCCGTCCACGTAGTATCCGACGATATTGCCGAAATTGTCGATGCCAACGGCAAAAGTGCCGCCTGTCGCGGACGGCTCATCCAGGGTAATGTACGTGGAGCCGTTGTATATGAAGCCGTGATACCCAGCGTCATCGATGTAGTCTCCCACGACGTTGCCGGAATCGTTGATGCCGTAGGCCGCGGTCGTGAATATCGCGGGCGCATCGCCTATGGCATTCGGATCATCCAGGGTAGTATACGTGGAGCCGTCGTATATGAAGCCGTGGGTCCCTCCGGCGTCATTGTAGGACCCCGCGACTTTGCCGGAATTGTTGACGCCAACGGCAAAAGTGCCGCCCGTCGCCGACGGAACGTCCAGGGTGGTAAACATGGAGCCGTTGTATATGAAGCCGTGAAACCCGCCAATGTCCGAGTAGACCCCCGCGACGTTGCCGGAATTGCTGATTCCAAAGGCGGCGGTCCCGGCCGCGAACGGTTCGTCCAGGTCGGCGTACGTGGAGCCGTTGAATATGAAGCCGTGGCCACGGCGCCATCCGTCAGTGTAGAATCCCGCGACGTTGCCCGCGCCGTTGATGCCGCGCGCGTTAGTGCCGCCCGCCGCGGACGGTTCATCAAGGGTAATATACGTGGAGCCGTTGAATATGAAGCCGTGGTTCCCGGCGCCGTCCTTGTAGGTCCCCACGACGTTGCCGGAATCGTTGATGCCATAGGCGGCGGTCCCGGCCGTAGCGGACGGATCGTTCAGGGTAGTAAAGCTGTACGCATACGCATCCGTTCGGGACCCGGGGCGCAGGACGCATACGGACGCCAAAGAAAGGACAAGCATGAGGGCCCTCTGACTGTTCATATTTTCCCCTTAGATCAATTAAGGTCAATGGAATTCAATTGAAGCTCCCCGCTGCTTGCAGCGGGGAGCTTCCAAATGTAAGGTAACTATTTCTATTCGCTCGCTGATCCCGCAGCAATCTGCGGGAATGCGCTCGCGATGCATTTTCATCCCCGTAGAAATTATATACGGATTGAACAAATTAACAAGTTTGACGGATAGCGCCGTGTGTAAAAAGGAGCTTCAATTTCCGGCGGTATTTCTTCGCTGGCAAGGCGCAATGCGGCCCTGTGGCGAGGCTTTACTCGCAAGCGGGGAGGCGGGATTTACCGGTTCCCCCCGCGCAGGCGGAAGGGCCGGGTGGGGTAGTTGTCAAACGCGAGCGTGGCGAAGGAATCTTTCTTTGCGGCTATCGTCCGTTGGAGGGTTGTGCCCTGAACCGGACATTTCGTGTTCGCGGAATCCCGTCAAAAATACCTTTTTTCCCGTAAACGGACTGACGGGTTCGGGTTGCAAACCCGGACCCGCGGTCGGCA
Organism: bacterium; assembly: GCA_027310325.1. Classification (GTDB taxonomy): domain Bacteria; phylum Desulfobacterota; class GWC2-55-46; order GWC2-55-46; family GWC2-55-46; genus JAKAIQ01. Next base: position 5,952 of record DAIDBB010000389.1, read on the forward strand.
ATCCGGTTTTTTTAAAGTCCTTCCCGGCCCGCGCTGACGGCCGCGGGCCGACGGTCTTCTATTTCGAGTTCTTGAGCCTGTCGTACCCTTCGTTAAGGCCGTCCTTTACGGCCTCCGCGCCTTTGTGGGCGGAGTCCATCGCCTTTTTGGCGGCCCTGTTGACGCTTCCCGTTACGCCGCCGCCTTCGGACGGGCCCGACCCGGACGACGACTTCGCACCGCCCTCCCCCGCTTCCTTCTTCCCTTCGGACCGGCGTCTTTTGGCCTTATGCTCGTGCTTCTTTACCTCTTCCTTCTTTATCCCCTGCCCGGCCCCGTCGGCCATGCCGATGGAGTCATACCCGGCGAAGAGGGCCGCCGTAAGGATTATCATGAGAAAGATCCAGGCTTTTTTACGCATTCCGCACCGTCCGTTATTTTTAGTCGTATAAGGCTTTCATAAATCTACCCGCTGAAAAAATCCCTGTCAACGTTTTTTAGGACCGGCTGCCGGCGGAAATGAAAGGGGGGGAGGCGATTTCTCACCTCCCCCATGGAGAGCGGGATGAGCGGGGTTAATAATAAATTGGCAGGGACCGGCAGATGGTAAGCTCAACGGTA
>DAIDBB010000400.1 GCA_027310325.1 bacterium
GCCACGATATGCGTGACTTTCGGCTCGGACCTTGGGGCAGACCGTTTTATTTATTTTATCACATAGACAGAAAAACCGTTCGAGGCGTATAGGCGCGCAACGTGATTTTTGAAAAAGGCCGCGAGTAGGGCTATTTTTTCAGCATCGAAATTGTCGTTCGCGAATTTTTCCAGAAGACGGTCGTTTGCGAAGAGATGAGTCACTCCCAGGCTTGAGAACTTCTTTTTAAGCTCTTCGTCGTCCCTGGAGCCGTTTACAAAGCCCTTAAGGTAGATCCCTGCCCTGTCGCCGTAATAGTACTCCCTTTTCCAGTAATAGCCCCTGTCTCCGGCAAAAACGAGCATTACCTTGGCCCCTGCCGGAAGGTATGAATTGGCGAACCTTATCGAGTCATAGTCCGGGATAGTCCTGGAAAGATAAGCGTCCCGGCTTTCCCTGCCCTCGAGGTAAGGAAGCGGACTCACCTGTCCGTAAAGAGAAGCTATATAAACCGCGTTAAAAAAGAAAAGCAGTGTCAGCAGGACCGTATTTATGAGCCTGAGATAATTCTTTCCTTCAAAAAGGTTCTTAATGCCTAATGTAACCAGTATAATAAGGGCCGGGATGGACGGCAAAAGATACCTCGTGACAAGGTCTACCGTGAACGCCGCCATTAAAAAGAAAAGGCAGAAAAAGGCCAGCAGATAAGACCTGTCATCATGCCGTCGCCCTATGAAGGCCAGAGGGATGAATAGAAGAAAGACCGGGTTGAGCACCCCGTCGAACTTTTCGATCGAGTTATCCTTGCCTGCCAGAAATATACGGAAGGGTAGAAGAAGTATCCGGGATGTGCTTTCTCCGTAAACCATGTATCTTTTAGCGACCGGAGACATATCCCCAGTAACATGCACACCCTCGCCCCTGGACGAAGCCTTGGCGGCGCTTTCGTATATCGGATAAAAAGGGCTCCCCTTCCATACGTAATTCCGCACAAGCCACGGCGAGAAGACCGCGAAGGCTATAAGGGCAAAAACAAGGCCCGCCTTAAGGCCCTCGACGAGCCTGCCGGACCTCCTTTCCGCAATATAGAAGACGAAGGCGCCTATGAGGACAAAGCTTATCGCGTTATTGTATTTTGAGCCGAGCGCGAATCCCATGGAGACGGCCGAGTATACAAGCCATTTTGTGGAGCCGGACTCCTTCCAGTTAAGGGCGGCCACAAGCGCAAGAGTTGAATAGAACGCGCTCCCGTTGTCTATATAGGCCATCCTGGAAAGGTTAAAGACGAGCGGGGTTGAAATATAAAGGAGCATCCCAAGAAGCGCGTACACTCTACCCTCCCTGGGGGAAAGATAGCAGTAAATGACGAGGCCGGTCAGGACGGCGAATAGGAGGTGCATAACCCTCGCTGCGACGTCACTTCCAAAGGCCAGCGGTATGACGTAAAGGAGGTCGATATTTTGAGGGAGGTATGAAAAACCCATGAAAGGTATCTGGAATATAGCCCCTCTGGCGAGGTAAAGCTTCGGCACGGCAAGGTGCTGAATTATCTCGTCCCTTATTGACGGTGGCATAAGAGCGAGCGGGACGGCCGAGAGCGTCAGGGCCGCTATCGACAGTATAAGGAGCTTTTCCCATAAGAGAAGTGGCTTATGACCCTCGTGGGCCGGAGAATCTTCCTTTGCAGATGCGAAGTCTTTTTTTAAAAGGACGACGAAAGAAATAATTGAAATGAGGAGAGCGAGCGCAAGATAGCCGGGCGATAGAAATCCAAGATGACCGAGGGAAAAGACCAGAAGGCTTAATAAGCCTAATGCAAAGCCCGCCTTGTATATGACTTCTTCCGTTCGCATCTGTTTATGGTGTCCGTTGTTTTTGGAACGATAGTCAGGCCGGGGACCTTTAAGGCGTCCAGAGGTACATGAAATCAAGGCCGACCCTGCCCGATAAGGGACCGGCGTCTATGTTTATGAGGTTCACGGTCTCGGGCGCATTGCTTAAGAGCCCGGAGTAGATATTATTCTTGTAGGCCCTTGATTGAGAGTAAGTGACTATGCGCGCTTCCTTGATCCCGGCCTTCTCCTTCGCCAGTTCAACGGCATCTTCCATGTACCCGATGCGGTCGATGAGCTTGAGTTTGAGGGCCTGGTCGGCGTTATAGACCCTCCCGTCGGCGATTTTCCTCAGGGCCTCCCTGGTGAAAGCTCCTGGTCTCCCCTCCATGACAACGTCAAGGAACCGTTCATACATCCCGTCTATCACGGACTGTAGTATCGTTCTCTCCTCGGCGGACATGGTCCTCAAGGGGGACCCTATGTCTTTTTTGTCGCCCGATTTTATGGTCTGATTGGTTATGCCGATCTTTTCCATGAGGCCGGCCGCGCTTATGTTATATGCGATGACCCCGATGCTGCCGGTAACGGTCGTCGGGTTGGCGACTATGCCGTCGGAAGCCGCGGCGATGTAGTAGCCGCCTGAAGCGGCCACGTCCATCAGCTCCGCGATGACGACGAGTTTCTTTTCGTTCTTAAAGGCTTTAAGCTCATGGTTTATGATATCGCACGTTGTGACGGACCCGCCGGGGCTGTTTATCCTCAAGACGACCGCTTTCACATGGTCGTCTTTTGCAGCGAGATCGAGCTCCTCTTTTATCCTGGCGATGACGTTCGGCGCCGTCTGCGCGCCGAGGACGTTGGTACGTTCTCCGCCCGTTATTACCCCGGAAATATCGACTACAAGGACCTTGTCGGCCCCCTTGCCGCCCAGGAACTTTTCAACCGGGGGCTGGATGCCACCTGGAATGTTTATGATTACACAACCAGGAAGTAAGAGGGAGAGGATAAAAAAGATCGCGGCCACGGGTATCTTTTTCATTAGGGCTCCTTCTACGCTTTGATAATGAGGTCTTTGATAAGGGCTGGCAACGCGGTCAGGCGATCTTTCCCATCCGCGTAAGGAAATCCCCCACCGCGACCCTCATGATGGCACTGAAGTTCCACTTGGGGCCGAGCTTTTTTCTGTACTCTTCGGCCAGTTCCTTGAGTTTTTCCACCTGGTCTTCCTCAAGCATTACGGTAATTTTTTTGAGCGGCTCGGAATGCGCCTCATTTTTTTCCTTTTCCAGCATTATTACCTCTTTTCAATGATTTTTGGGCCGTCCCGCCCCTCGCCATCGCGCTCTTTATATACCTGAGTTTTCTATTCATGTGGCGGTCTATTATCTCAAGGACCTCATTTGGATCGTCCGTCAAGACGAGGTAATCAAGGTCTTCGGGAGAGATGGTCTTGAATTTTTTCATCATGGAATTCTTCATGAAATCCACGAGCGGAGCCCAGAAATCGGTGCCGTAGAGTATTAAGGGGATAGGGTATATCTTATGTGTCTGTACGAGGGTAAGCGCCTCGAAGAACTCATCAAGCGTACCGAACCCGCCCGGCATGCATACGTAGCCGATGGCGTATTTTACGAACATCACCTTCCTGGCGAAGAAGTACCTGAAGTGAAGGGTCCTGTTCTGATACTTGTTCGGTTTTTGCTCCGTCGGAAGGGTAATGTTCAGCCCTACGGACAGCCTCCCGTTCGAGGCCGCGCCCTTGTTGGCGGCCTCCATTAGCCCGGGTCCCCCCCCGGTTATTATGGTGTAGCCGTTTTTCGCCAGGAGGGCCGCGACCTTGTAGGTCTCTTTATAATATCTGTCGTTTTTATCGGACCTGGCCGAGCCGAAGATGGACACCGCAGGCCCTATATCCGAAAGCTCGTCGAAGCCTTCGATGAACTCGCTGAGGATCCGGAAAAGCCGCCATGTCTCCTTGCCTTTGAGGTCTTCTATCATCTATTTCACTCCCATTCTATGGTGCTGGGCGGCTTTGAGCTTATATCGTACACTACCCTGTTGACTCCCCTCACCTCGTTTATGACTCGCGTTGATATCCTCTCCAATACGTCGTAAGGCAGTTTAACCCAGTCGGCGGTCATGCCGTCTACGCTTTCGACCGCCCTCAACGCGATGACGTTCTCGTACGTCCTCTCGTCTCCCATGACCCCCACGGATTTCACCGGAAGGAGCACGGCGAACGATTGCCACATCTTCCTGTAAAGACCGGCATTTTTAATCTCATCGAGCACTATGGAGTCGGCATCCCTAAGCACGCCGCACCTTTTCTCGGTCACTTCCCCTATTATCCTTATGGCAAGCCCGGGGCCCGGGAAGGGCTGCCGTTCTATTATCTCTTCAGGCATGCCGAGTTCCCTTCCAAGGGCCCTTACCTCGTCCTTGAACAATTCCCGTAAGGGCTCAACAAGCTTCAGGCGCATCTTCTTGAGGAGGCCGCCCACGTTATGGTGGCTTTTTATCGTGGCTGAAGGCCCCTTGAAGGAGACGCTCTCTATCACGTCGGGATAGAGAGTCCCCTGGGC
>DAIDBB010000406.1 GCA_027310325.1 bacterium
CGCCGAGATCGAGCAGGCCGTAAAGGACGCCATAGTCACCACGTTCAACCGGATCAGGGAAGAGGGCGGAAGCGCGAAGGAAGTCGAGGACATGATCGACGGGCTCCTTTCTCTCGATATTTCACAGGAAACACTCCTAACTTCTATAAGGAACATCACCCCGCTATCGGTATTGAAGAGGGAAGAGATAGAGGAGTTGAGGAGATGGAGCCACCAGAGGGCAAGGCCCGCCTCCCGGTCGCTCTTCCTCCAGAGGGCGGAGATGCTCACGGACGCCGAGAAAAAGAATATCGCGATCCACGAAGCGGGGCACGCCATAATGATGAAGCAGCTCTTCAACAGGACCCCGGCCTTCGTAAGCGTTGACAACTACAAGAACTACTCCGCCTTTGTGCCTTTCGACGAGGCCATAAGGACGACCTATACCAAAAAGGCCCTTGAAAAGGAGATAGGCGTCATACTGGGGGGCATGGTCGCCGAGGACGAGGCGAGCGGGAACGACTCGAAGACGGTCGGGGCCTCGCAGGACCTCATGGCCGCAACCGGCATCGCCAGGAGAATGGTCGTGGAGTACGGGTTCGGTGATATAATGAAAAACAAGAGCCTTGTCGTATTGCAGGACTTCGCGCTCACCTCAGGCACCGAAGTGCTCGACGACATTCAGAAGATACTCGATAACGCGAAGGAGACCGCGGCGGCTGTAATCTCCAGGAACAAGGAAGTCCTGATACGCCTTGTCGACAGGCTCGTAAAAGACGTGCTCATGAACGGCGAGAACCTTACGGGGTTCTTTAACGAGAACCCTCTGGCCTAGTCGCTGCCGCATGACCAACAAAAGGGGGGGTAATATGTCCTTTTATACCGTCATTAAGACCGAACTGTCCAATAAGAAATACATAATATGCGCCCTCGAAGAGCTTAAGAAGAGGGGCGAGATAAAAAGCTTCGTAAAGAACGAGAGAAAAGAGACGTTCGAAGTCGACAGGGACGGGGACATAATAAACATCGCCAAGGAAAAGACCGGGAACTTCGAGATAGGCGGGGACGCCAGGGCGGCCCGGAACTTCTCGAATAAATTGAAACAGTTCTACGCGTATGAATCTATAAAGGACAACCTGCCGCTTGACTTCGAGATAGCGAAAGAGAACGAGACCGCCGGAGAGATACAGATACTTCTCAAGGGATAGTAAGGAGACCCCCGGATGGATAGACAAATAAGGATAAGGATAACCGCGGACGGCAAGGTCGAGATAGATTCGAGCGTATTCAACGACTGCAAGGAAATAGCGGAGCACCTGACCAAGGTCCTCGGCAAGATCGAAAGCTTTACGGAAAAGGACGAGCTTGACAGGGAAGTAAGGATAAAGATCGACACCGAACGCTGAAAATCCCTCCATTCGCGTTCTATTTATTGGCATATCAGATGAAGATTGCTGATGCTAGCTTGATTAACGTACATGCCATACTGCCAGCCTCCAGGGTAAATGGGCCGGGCAACAGGATGGTAATCTTTTTCCAGGGCTGTTCACGGGGGTGCGCCGGGTGTTTCAACCCTGACACCCATTCTTTTGAGATAAGAAGGCTCTGCTCGCCGCAAGATATCCTGTCAGCCCGCCGCAATAATATCGAGGGCATAACCGTGAGCGGCGGGGAGCCTTTCATGCAGCCAATCGGGCTTCTTAAGCTCTTGAAGGGCGCCCGCGAGCTGAACCTTACGAGCGTTGTCTATACCGGTTTTAGGATCGAGGAGCTGGACGGGACCTGCTCGGCTTGCCTTCCCTTCATAGACGTCCTTGTTGACGGCGGATACGAGGACGCGTTAAGGGAGACGACACTTTTGGCAAGGGGCTCGACGAACCAGAGGATACATATTCTTAGCGGCCGTTACAGCGAGGCCGACTTTTATATGCCCGGCAAGGTCGAGGTCGTGATAGATTCAAACGGCGTTGTTACCGAAACCGGTTTCAGCAGGATCGAACTTCGGAATTAATCCATGATCATCAAAGAGAGCCAGTTAAGAGAGACCTTTTACGCCATACGCGACTCAAAGGAGCCGTCCGTAGCGAGGGGCGACCTTCTCGGGGCCGTAAGAGAGATCCCGAAGGGGGCCGAATATCTTGAATTGTTCAAGCTCGGTTTCGGGCTTCTCGACAGGATAACCGACCCTCCGGACAAGAGGATAGCTACCATAGATTTCGCAAAAGAGGTCCCGTCCACAAGCGTCTTTATTCCCCTCTATTCCGCGGCCATGGAAGCCGCCATAGACGCCGCGGACTCCCTGGAAGAGACCCACCACAGGTTAACCGAGCTCATGAGGCTCGCGAACGAACTTCCCAGGACCGACGAGTTCATAAGCTTGAGGCTCCATGCCTGGAGGCTTGCCCTCGGCCTTTCGGACAAGCCCAGGTTCAAGGAGCCGGACCTCGAGAAGGTCTCAAGGGAACTGCCCAAGAACGTGGATGAGGCCTTTTACAGGAGATATACGCTCATGGGGGTCTCCAAGGAGATGCCCAAGGATGGCGCGTTCCTGAACCTTTACAGGGAGGCTATTGATCTCGCGATCAAGGCATGCGGCAAGGTCTCGGAGCCGTACTACAGGAAGTACGCCCTTGTCTTCATAGCCAATGATCTGCCCAAGACGCCCGAGCTCGCGGACCTGCACAGGCTTGCGGTCACGGAAGCCTACAAAGCGGCGAAAGAGATAAAAGACCCCTTCGCGAGGGAGCACGCCCTTATCGATATACTGCAGCAGGCGCCCAAGACCCATGAATTTCTGCCCCTTCTGCAGGAGCTTGTAGACCAGGCCCTCAGCTTCTTTACCGTAAGGAAATGGATGGAGGACCTCGAGGTTTTTGACGTAGTCGACTACATACTTTCCGCCGAGGAACTCGGCATCAATGAAAGGAAAAAGAAGACGTTCTCGAGGGAAAAATACGCGAAGATTTTGACCTCGGAGCTTGAGAAGTTCAGCCAAGAGCTGAGCGATACTCGCTTTATCGAGATATTGAGGCCCTTCAGCCACGTATGGGTCCAGCCCAAAACGCTCCGGGACGCTGTAAAAAGGGTCGTGGACAAGCTGGAGTCCCTTAAAGACACCTTTCACGGCAGTGAGATCGAAAGGCCGGTCTTTTTGAGCGAATCCCATCCGACGGGGAGTGAGCTGAACTATATCCATAAGAAACCGAATAATATAAGGGACTGCATCTCAATAGACCTTGGAGCGACGAATACCGTCATAATAAGAAAAAAAGCTGGCTCGCAGCCTGACTTTCTGACACTACCCGCCATATCGAAAAAGTACGACAATACCTACGTAGTGCCGACGGTCATAAGTTCCGAGACCAACACCATCGGAGCGGAGGTCGTCGAGGAAAAGCCGATAACGAACATAAAGCAGATGCTTTTTGACGGCAGCCCCAAGGCAAAGCCCCACATGGAGAGGTTCTTCCGCGACCTTCATCAGCACATAAAGAAGGCCACGGTCGGGACAGGCTGGTTTTCTTCGATGAAGAATGTATCCGAGGACCTCTACGTTACCGTACCCATAGGCTACATGGACTACAAAAATACGGTCAAGGAGATAGCCGAAAGGACCTTCAAGGGCGCGAAGACGGAGTTTATCGAGGAGCCCCTCGCCGCCGCTATCGGCTATCAGGTCGCCGAGAAGGACGACAAGGTCATAATGGTCATCGATTTTGGGGGAAGCACGCTTAATACCATGGTGCTGCGCCTTAATATAAACGAGGTCCATGTCGTTGCAAAGCCGGACAAGGCGCAGATAATAGGCGGCCATGACGTCGACGTATGGCTGGCTGAATACCTGGCGGCCAAGATCGGCATAGCGGCCGAGGCGTTGCCCCACAGGCTCATATCGGCCGCCGAGGATATAAAGATAGAACTCTCCAAAAGGAAGGACGTGCCCTTCGAATGGGACGGAAAGGAAGTCTGCAGGGTCTCCAGGGAGGAACTCGAGGATATCCTCGATAAGCACGACTTCTACAGGACCGTCGACCGCACGTTATCCTATGTGCTAAAGAGGGCCGAGAAGGTCGGGGTCAGGAAGAACATGATAGACGCGGTCCTTCTTACGGGCGGGTCATCGCAGATACCTTCTTTCAAGGAGAAGATCGGCCACGTATTCCCGGCCTTGATGAGCGATAACCTTATCTTCGACCACAGCCCGCTCTCTGCGGTCGGCTTTGGGGCCGCGCTGTACGGCTCCAGGGACGTGAC
>DAIDBB010000426.1 GCA_027310325.1 bacterium
GTCCGAAAGGGAGTACATGATACGCGGCCTCGGCTACGTAAAGAATATCCCGGACATAGAAAACATCGTGCTCAAGGTCGATAAAACCGGCACCCCGATAAAGATAAGGGACATCGCAAGGGTCGAGCTTGGCCCCGATGAGAGGAGAGGGGTAGCCGAGCTTGACGGCAACGGGGAGGCGGTCGGCGGGATAGTGGTGATGCGGTTCGGGGAAAACGCCTTGAGCGTCATAGACGGGATAAAGGAGAAGCTTAAAGAGCTTCAGGCGGGACTTCCCCCGGGGGTCAAGATAAGGCCGGTCTACGACAGGAGCGAGCGTATCCACAAGGCGATAGAGACCCTGAGGGGAAAGCTCATCGAAGAATCCATCGTCGTATCGATCGTCTGCATAATATTCCTCCTCCACTTCAGGTCCTCGCTCGTGGCGATACTGATGCTTCCCGTCGGGATACTTATCGCCCTTATCATAATGTACCAGATGGGCATAAACGCCAACATAATGAGCCTGGGAGGCATAGCCATAGCCATAGGCGCCATGATAGACGGCGCGATCGTGATGATCGAGAACGCCCACAAGCACCTCGAAAGGGACGGAGGGAAAAAAGAGCACTGGCAGATAATAATGGACGCGTCCAAGGAGGTCGGGCCGTCGCTATTTTTCTCGCTCCTCATAATTACGGTCTCATTCATGCCGATATTCACCCTTGAGGCGCAGGAGGGGAGGCTCTTTAAGCCCCTTGCCTTTACCAAGACGTTTTCGATGGGCGCGGCGGCCCTTCTGTCCGTTACGCTCGTGCCGGTGCTTATGGGCTACTTCATAAGGGGCCGCATCATGCCGGAACACAAAAACCCGATAACGAGGTTTTCGATATGGATATACCGGCCGGTCATCAACACGGTCCTCCAGTATAAAAAGACGACCGTTCTCCTGGCCGTGGCCGCCCTCGCCCTCACCGTCGTGCCCATGAGCAGGCTCGGAAGCGAATTCATGCCGCCGCTTGACGAGGGCACCCTCATGTACATGCCCGTGATGCTGCCGGGGGTGTCGGTCACCAAGGCCGTGGAGATACTCCAGACCCAGGGCAGGATAATAAAAAGCTTCCCCGAGGTCGAAAGCGTATTCGGGAAGTCCGGAAGGGCGCTTACGGCGACGGACCCGGCGCCCCTTGAGATGTTCGAGACGATAATAAACCTGAAGCCCAAGGACAAGTGGCCCGGCGGCATGACGGAGGACAAACTCGTCCAGGAGATGAATTCAGCCCTTTCCATGCCAGGGGTCACGAACGCGTGGACGATGCCGATAAAGGCAAGGACGGACATGCTCTCCACGGGCATACGGACGCCGGTCGGGATAAAGGTCTTCGGCAAGGACCTCGCCGAGCTCGAAAAGGTCGCCCTCGACGTCGAGACCGCCGTAAAGAAGGTCCCGGGCACGGCGAGCGCCTATGCCGAGAGGACCCAAGGAGGCTATTATCTCGACATTAAGATAGACCGCGAGCAGGCGGCAAGATTCGGCCTCAAGATCGACGATATCCAGCAGGTGATAACTTCGGCGATAGGTGGCGAGAACGTGACCAGGACGGTCGAGGGCCTCGAGAGGTATCCGGTCAACGTAAGGTACAAGCGGGAGCTCCGCGACGACATTACAAAGCTCAGAAGGGTCCTCGTGCCGACGATGGCGGGCACTCATATACCGCTCGAGCAGGTGGCCGACATCCGGGTAAAGATGGGCCCTCCCGGCATAAAGACCGAGAACGCGCTCTTATCCACGTGGATATATGTTGACGTCCGGGGAAGAGACATCGGCGGCTACGTAACGGACGCAAAGAAGGCGGTCATGGAAAGCGTTAAATTCCCTCCGGGATATTACGCAACGTGGAGCGGCCAGTACGAGTACATGCAGAGGGCGTACGCCAAGCTGAAGATCATAGTGCCTCTGACGCTCGCCATAATATTCCTGCTCCTTTACTTCAATTTCAAATCGGTCACGGAGTGCCTGATAATACTCCTCGCGATCCCCTTTTCGCTCATAGGCGCGACGTGGATCCTATTCATCCTCGGCTATAACCTTAGCATCGGCGTGGCCGTCGGTTTCATCGCCCTTGCCGGCCTTGACGCTGAAATGGGTATAGTGATGCTCATCTATCTTGACCACGCCTATAACGAAAGGGTGGCCGAGGGGAAGATGAACTCTTCAGCCGACCTGTACGAAGCCGTGGTCGAGGGGACGGTCATGAGGGTAAGGCCGAAGCTCATGACGGTGACCGCCATCATAGCCGGCCTCCTCCCGATAATGTGGAGCGCGGGAACGGGGGCCGACGTCATGAAAAGGATCGCCGCCCCCATGGTGGGCGGGATGTTCACCTCGGCGCTCCTGGAGCTTCTGGTGCTGCCCGCGATTTATGTGCTGTGGAAGGAGTGGGGGATGAGGCGGAAAAAAGGTTAGGACCGGGTCGGATATCGCGGATATAAAAAAGCGATACGGGATGGACGAAAAGAAACTAAGCAGAATAAAAGGAGGAAAAATCGATGACTGGAGTCTTAAGGCCCGTAAGGTACGGGATATTGATCGGCTTATTGGGGTTTATACTCGGGATAGGATGGGCGTTCTTTCTGGTCCTTGGCCATGAAAGCATGCACAGGAGCCTCGAAAACCGGGCGTCTCAGGCGGCTTCGATAAAAGACGGCGTCAAAGGCGATGAACACGGCGCGCCAACGGGGCACCAGCACGGACACGGCGAAGAAGGCGGCATGGAGGGCATGGCGGGCATGGCGGGCATGGGGCACGGCGCCGGACAGAACGAGGCGGAGCACACCGGGTTGCACGATGATCCCCTCATGTCGCTTACGCACACAAGGCTTGCGCGGGGACACGTGCATGCCATGGGCCTTGGACTCGTTACGGTCGCGGTCTCGCTCGCCCTCGCCTTTACTTCGGCTTCCCAGAGGATTAAGACGATAGTGCCGGTGCTGACCGGCATCGGGGCGCTCATCTATCCGCTTGCATGGATCGTAATGGGCTACAGGACCCCGGCCCTCGGCCCTGAGGCCGCCGAGCAGTCCGTTGTAACCATCGCCGGGCCAGGGGCCTCCCTCGTTTTACTCGGCATACTTACGGCCGCGGCCTTTATCATAAAGGATATCTTCAAAAAGGATTAAGGTTTTTCAAACACGTATGGGGAGAAACCGATGAAGGAGATAAAGGCGTATGTACGTCTGGAAAAAACCGAGGAGGTAATATTCGCGCTAGAACAGGCCGGTGTCCCCGGCCTTACGGCGATAGAAGTGAGGGCGGTCGGAAAAGCGGCCGTTCCGGAAAACGAGCGCGTGTCGATAGATTACGTTGAAAAGGTCAGCCCCGTCACGAAACTTGAGACCATATGCAGGGATGAAGACGCGATGAGGCTCGTGGACGTTATAAGAAAGGCCGCCTATAGCGGCCGCAGGGGGGATGGAATGATATTTGTGTCCGATATAGGCTATGCCGTAAAGATAAGAAACGGGCTGACCGGCAACGCCGCGCTGATCCCGGGGGCCGAAGGGCGCAAAAAATGAGAGGAAATCGGGTTTCTTCGTCAGGTTATTTCATGAAACGCGACTTTTAAATCGTAAGGAGGCACACATCTATGAAACTATCCAAAAGGGTGAAAGGCACAATAACCGTCGTTTTCTTCTTATTAGGCTTTTTTCTTTTTCAGTCCTTCGCCGGGGCGGATACTGCAATGAAAGCGGTAAAGCCGGCCGAGGTATGCATGGTCAATAATACCTTTATGGGGAAGCCGCAGATCCCGGTAAAGTTTGAGGGCAAGACGTATTACGGCTGCTGCGAGGGGTGCGCGACCCGCCTGAAAGAAGACCGTTCGGCCCGTTACGCCAAGGACCCCCAGACCGGCAAAGAGGTCGACAAGGCAAAGGCCTTCATAACCGCCACGCCGGAAGGTGAAGCGCTCTACTTCGAATCGCAGAAAACCGCCGAGAGCTACTACGCGTCTCGAAAAAAGTAGGGCCGATGGCTTAAGGAATCCCTGGTTTATTCTTCTCCGAGCTTATGATAATTTAAGCGCATCGCGAGGTGGACAGGATGCGCCAGAAGATTTTCGACTGTGGCTTTGAGAAGTGCCGCAAGCCTGCCGGTCGCGGGATTTTTTTCTCGCCGGGATGGAGGGGATTATCCCCCGGCGAGAGCTTCCCGAGTTAATCATAGAGCCCTTCTAACCCAAGCCAGAAGGCGCCGGACGCCCTCCGATCGGCGTTGAAAGGATGCTCCGTATCCATTTTCTTCAGCGGTATCTTGCGGAAAACGGCATAAGGTCGCGAGGGGCGCTATCATGGATGACCGTCATCAATGCTCCAACTTCCGCCGGGAAAAGCGATGAGACGAGGGACCCGAGATGCGTCAGTGCACAGAGCGCGCTCACCGGAAGCATATTCGTCTCCCGGATATGCCCTTTTTGAGCAACGCTTGAACATAACTTTTTCTTTTAACGCGAATTAATCGTACGTTCCCGTGCTCATTTTTTTCAAAATCGACGATGCGGGGCCCGGTATGATTAGAAAGGAGATTTGACATGGGCGGAGGCCTTTCCTACGCGTACGGGTTCTGGTCGCTTGTTGTAGCCAACGTTGTCCTGTTCCTTTTCTTTATCTTGAGCTTCCTGTCCCCCGTAAAAAAGAGGGAGTGGAGGTCTATGGGGGTCACCATAGCCTTCATAGTCGCCCTTTTTACGGAGATGTACGGCTTCCCCCTGACCATATACATTCTTACCGCGGTGCTCGGCAGCCGCTATCCGGCGTTGAACCCGTTCGCCCACGAAAGCGGACACCTCTGGGTCACCTTCCTCGGCGGCGGGACCGTGACTCTGGCATTGATACACGTCGTCAGCAACGGCCTCATGATAGCCGGCTTTTTCATAATGGCATCGGGCTGGAAGAGAGTTCACGGGGCCAAGGGCGGCCTCGTTACGGAGGGTGTCTACGCGCGTGTGAGGCATCCGCAGTATTCCGGGCTTTTTCTCGTTATCATAGGGCTGCTCATCCAGTGGCCGACGATAATAACGCTCCTCATGTGGCCGGTCCTCGCCGCCGCCTACTATAAGCT
>DAIDBB010000462.1 GCA_027310325.1 bacterium
GGAGAGATGAGGGACCTGGAGACCATTGAAATAGCGCTTACCGCGGCCGAAACTGGACACCTTGTGCTTTCGACCCTCCATACGATCGACGCCATGGAGACGATAAACAGGATCGTTTCGGTCTTTCCGCCGTACCAGCAGAAGCAGATAAGGATCCAGCTGGCCGGTGTAGTAAAGGCCATAATCTCCCAGAGGCTCCTGCCCACCAAGGACGGTAAAGGCAGGGTACCGGCCGTTGAGGTGATGGTGACGACGTCGAGGATAAGGGAATGCATCGAAGACAAGGAAAAGACAAAGGACATAGCCGACGCCATCTCCAAGGGATACACGACGTACGGCATGCAGACCTTCGACCAGTCGATACTGATGCTTCTCAATAAAGGCCTCATATCGTACGAGGAAGCCCTGAGGCAGGCCAGCAATCCGGCCGATTTCGCGCTAAAGGTAAAGGGCGTAACCGGCACAAGCGACATGGGCTGGAAGGATTTCGAAAAGGGGGAAAAGGAGAGCGCTCCGCCATCCCCCCAGGATATCGACCGTTTTTAGCCGCATGTTTTCTGCTCGGGCACTGAAATGCTCCATGGGTATCGATGGATCGAGGCTCTGACAGAACCCTGGACGCCAGGAACGCGGCGCTCAAGTACCTTTCATACAGGGACAGGAGCACCGCGGAGGTAAGGAACAAGCTCAGGGAAAAGAATTTTGAGGCCTCAGAGGTCGACTCGGCCATAGATTATCTTGTAAGGGCCGGTTACCTGAATGACGATAGATTCGCCGATTCCCTCGTAAATTCAAGAATAAGAAATAAATCCTGGGGGCCTGCCAGGATCTCCGCGGAGCTTTTCTCTAAGGGCGTATCCAAGGAGACGATCCGCAAAGTCCTTCCGACGGGAGAGACGGTCGAGAGAACGGCCGCGGAGGCCTTCCTGAAATGGCTCAGGAAAAAAGGGCTCACCCCTCCCCTCGACGTGAAGGAGTCGGCCAGGGCGTTCAGATTTCTCAAAGGACTGGGCTATCCCTCATATGTTATAATATCAGTTCTGGGAGAGCGCTCTGATTCATCCTTCGAATAAGCAGGATAAAAATAAAAAAGAACTCATACGGAAATGAGATCAGACGAGATAAGAAAACTGTTCCTTGAATACTTCGCTAAGAACGGACATACGCTGGTCCCTTCTTCCAGCCTTGTTCCAAAGGGCGACCCGACCCTTCTTTTCACCAATGCCGGGATGGTCCAGTTCAAGCGGGTATTCTTGCGGGAAGAAACGCGCGAGTACGTCAAAGCCGCAACATGCCAGAGGTGCGTAAGGGCGGGCGGAAAGCACAATGACCTCGAAAACGTCGGAAGGACGGCAAGGCACCACACTTTTTTTGAGATGCTCGGCAACTTCTCCTTCGGCGATTACTTCAAGGAAGACGCCATCCGCTACGCCTGGGACTTTCTCGTAAATCATATGAAACTGCCGGCGGATAAGCTATGGATCACCGTCTTCGAAACCGATAACGAGGCCGCGGCTATCTGGAAAAAGGAGAGCGGGCTGCCGGCTGAACGGATCGTCCGGATGGGCGAGAAGGATAACTTCTGGTCAATGGGCGATACGGGCCCCTGCGGCCCATGCTCGGAGATATTAATAGACCAGGGCGTGGAAGTGGGCTGCGGAAGGCTGGACTGCAGGGTCGGCTGCGATTGCGACCGGTTCCTCGAGCTCTGGAACCTGGTATTCATGCAGTATAACCGCGATTCCAACGGGACTCTCCTCCCCCTGCCGGCTCCGAGCATAGACACCGGCATGGGTCTCGAGCGCCTTGCCGCCGTAATGCAGGGAAAAAAGACGAACTACGAGAGTGACCTCTTCATGCCGTTAATAGAACGGATCGAGTCCCTCACGTCGAAGAAATACGGGGTAGACCACGATAACGACGTCTCCATAAGGGCGATAGCGGACCACGCGAGGGCGATAACGTTTCTCATATCCGACGGGGTCCTGCCGAGTAATGAAGGCCGCGGGTACGTGCTCCGCAGGATCATAAGGAGAGCGGCAAGACACGGAAGATTCCTAGGTATAAAGGAGCCCTTTATCTACAAACTCAACGATACGGTAATCGGGGCCTTCTCACAGGTATATCCTGAGGTCCTGCGGGCGAAAGACATAGTATCGCGTGCAACCCTGGGCGAGGAAGAGCGGTTCTTCGAGACCCTCGAGCGCGGGCTCGGGATGCTTGATGACGAGATCCGGGGGCTAAAGGCGCGGATGGCCACGGTAATACCGGGAGATGTGGCGTTCAAACTCTACGACACCTACGGCTTTCCTGTGGACCTCACCGCGGATATCGTGAGGAGGGAAGGTTTTTCCGTTGATGAGGAAGGCTTCTCCAGATTCATGGAAGAGCAGAAAAAAAAGGCGCGCCAGGCATGGAAAGGCGTGGAGGAAACCGAGACCGTCCAGGAACTGTACAAGAGTCTCTCAGGAGCCGGCCTGAGCTCACGATTTGTCGGATACAACATGGAAGCGGTCTCATCCAAGGTCCTCTGCATAGTAAAGGACGGTGAATCCGTCGACACCGCCTTCCTTAGTGACAACGTCGAGATAATCGCTGAAGAGACGCCGTTTTACGCCGAGTCCGGCGGACAGGCTGGTGATACCGGCGTAATAGTCGGGAAGGGCTTTGTCGTAAAAATAAACGATACAAAAAGGCCGTTCGGCGACCTTATAGTCCATTTCGGAACTATCACCGAGGGCTCCATATCGGTCGACGATACCGCAGAGCTCCTGCCTGACCTCGAAAAAAGGGCGGCCACATGCCGCAACCATACCGCCACGCACATACTCCACGCGGCCCTCAGAAATATCGTAGGGAGTCACGCAAGGCAGTCCGGGTCGCTCGTTACCCCGAAAGGGTTCCGTTTCGACTTTAACCACTTTGAGCCATTAAGCGACGATACCATAAAAAGGATAGAGGAAGTGATGAACGGGGTCGTCCTTAAGAATATCGAGGTCAAAACAGAGGTGCTCCCCTATAAAGCGGCGATAGAAAAAGGCGCGCTCGCCTTTTTCGGCGAAAAATACGGGGAGACGGTAAGACTGGTCCGGATAGATGGCGTAAGCGCCGAGCTCTGCGGCGGCACGCACGTCAAAAGGACCGGTGACATAGGCCTTATAAAGATAACTTCGGAAGGGTCGGTCGCTTCCGGGGTAAGAAGGATCGAGGCGGTTACCGGGATTGGCGCCTTCGAGAACGTCTCGAGGAATGAATCGGCCCTAAGGCAGATCTCCCAGATCCTCAAGGTCCCGAGGCTTGAAATCCCGGACAAGGTCACGAAGCTCCTCGAATATCAAAAGGAGCTTGAGAAGGAGATTGAACGGCTTAAGGGCAGAAGCAAGGCGACATCAGCCGACAAATTTCTCGAGACCGCGAGAAAGATCGACGGCGTCAACGTGCTCGCCATGACGGTGGACGCCGGCGACGCAAAGGACCTGCGCGAGACAGCGGACGCCCTCAGGGCGAAGATGGGTTCAGGGATAGTCATTCTGGGATGCCGCCAGGACGGCAAGGCCCTTCTCCTTGCGGCGGTCACAAAAGACCTGACCAAGAGGTTCAGCGCCGGTGAAATAATAAAGAGGCTGGCGCCCGTTGTCGGGGGAAAGGGCGGAGGCAGGGAAGACATGGCGCAGGCTGGCGGCAAAGACGCCGACAAGATCAATGAAGCCATTAAAGAGGCTTACAGGACCGTCGAGGAGATGGCTGCCAATAAATTGGTCTAGTCGAGAAAAGCGTTTACAGTTGAAGACTCTTTAAGTGGAAAGAGTCATGGTCTTCCGGTTAAGATAAGTTGCCCAACGAATCTTAACAAAGGAGAAAAGACCATGACTCATCAGCAGTATATCATATCCAGGAAGAC
>DAIDBB010000465.1 GCA_027310325.1 bacterium
GTTAGGTATCACGCAGTGCTCCTTCTGGGCGAATTCCCGGGTGATGATACAGAGCGGACCATCATAGACCTGCTCGCAAAAGACGCCGAACCTGTTAAGGCCGCTGCAGCGAAAACACTCGAAAAAATAGGTTCTAAAAGAGCCCTGGCGCCGCTCGAAATCTTTCTCGACCACCCCGACCACACGGTCAGGGAAGCGGTTTGCAGCGCTATCGGAACAATAAAATGCTTACGCTCGGAATAGAAAGCACCCCGAAACTGTCGTCTCGGAACTTTGTAGCGCTGCGGGATATCATAAATTCCAGGAGCGGCATATTTTTTACCGAGAATAAAAAATATCTGCTCGAAACCCGTCTCGCAAGAAGGCTAGAGCAGCTGAGCCTCAAGACATATGATGACTACGTCATGTTCCTTTCATATGATAAGGACAGGGAAAAAGAATTGACTGAACTCATCAATTCAATCGTCATAAACGAGACAAGCTTCTTTCGCGACCAGATGCAGCTGGATGCCTTTGAAAAAGGCGTTGTTCCGGGCTTGATAGAACGGAATTCAAAGGAAGGCAACAGGAATTTGAGGATCTGGAGTTCAGCCTGTTCCACCGGCGAGGAGCCCTATACTCTGGCAATAATGCTCCTTGAGGCTGGACTCCATTTGAACTGGTCGATAAATATTCTCGGCAGCGACATTAACCCGAGAGTCCTCAAGTCTGCCGAACTGGCGTCTTATGAAAAATACTCCATGAGGAACCTGCCTGAACCGTACCTTAAAAAGCATTTTTTTAACGATGGTGATTCATTCAGGCTAAAAAAGAACGCCCTGGACCTGGTGAAGTTTAAGAAGATAAACCTTATTGATTCTCTTGAAACAAGGCAGGTCAGGGAGATGGACGTCATATTCTGCAGAAACGTGCTCATATACTTTGATGATGCGTCAAGGAAAAAGGCCATAGGCCATCTGTATGACAGCCTGGCAAAGGGAGGCTACCTTTTTCTGGGGTTTTCGGAAACGCTTCATAATATAACGAGGCTTTTCAGGCCGGTAAGCTTCGAGCGCACCGTAGTATATCAAAAGATATGAGGGATGATATGGGAAAGAAGATTCTGATCGTTGACGACTGCGGGACCACAAGAAAGCTCCTTTCGTACATCATAAAGGAGCGCGGCTACACCATACTGGGAGCCTCAAACGGCATAGAGGCGCTGGAGGTCCTGGCGATTAATCCGGTCGACCTCGTCGTAACCGACCTTAATATGCCGCAGATGGACGGTTTCGAGCTTTCGAAGAATCTGAGGGAAAACGAGGCATACAGGAACATACCTATCGTTATGGTCACGACCGAGGCCGGCGAGGTAGACAGGAAAATGGGGATCGATTCCGGGGTCACCACTTATCTGACCAAGCCTATATCTCCGCAAAAGCTTTTATACGAAATAGAAAAATTATTATAGCGAGCTTGAATAAATAAGGAGGCCGCCATGCTTGATCAGAACATGAAGATATTGGTCGTAGATGATTTCTCAACCATGAGAAGGATAATAAAGAACATACTCAAGGAAATAGGGTATTCGAACGTCGATGAGGCCGATGACGGCACAACGGCCATGGAGAAACTGAAGACCAGCAACATAGATTTTGTCGTAACCGACTGGAATATGCCGAAAATGCCCGGCATCGAGCTCCTTAAGGCTATAAGGCAAAGCCCTGAGCTCAAGCACACCCCGGTTCTCATGGTCACGGCCGAGGCTGCCAAGGAAAACGTGGTTGCCGCGGTTCAGGCCGGGGTGAATAATTACATAGTCAAGCCCTTTACAGCGGCGGCTCTGAAGGAAAAAATCGATCTCGTGGTCGAAAAGATGAAGGTCGCGTAGTAAGGGCAGTCAAACGAAAGCAAGCGAAAGGAGACATAAGTATGGGCGAAAATCAATCCCATATACTAGGCAAACTCAGGTCGGAATTGACAAACCTTGCAAGGTACGTCGACCAGAGCAGGCAGGGGATAGACAGCCTTGAGTCGGCGGTGAAAATAGGCTCAGAAAAATTCCCCGAGGCTTCCAGTCAGCTCTCTTCGGTCACAGGAGACCTCGAAAACGCCGCCAACAACATCATGGGCATAGTCGAGGGACTTCTTTCGAAGCATGACAAGATGCACGAGCTTCTTGAGTCGCTTTCACACCTGGCCTCGAAAATGGACGGGAAACAGGGCCCCATCATTCTCAATGAACTCCTGGAGATGAACGGCGGGATGAAGCGGGACATGATGGAGATATTCTCGAATCTTTCCTTCCATGACCTTTCCGGTCAGAAGCTTAAGAATGTCATCAGGACCCTGGCCACGGTAGAGGCGAAGATCCTCGAGATGGCAATAAACTTCGGATTTACCGATGAAAAGAGGCACAACAACAGGCTCATTGACGAATTTAAGGGAAACTCCGAGAAGAATCTGATAGACCAGGACGTGGTTGACAGGATATTGAGCGAGTTGGGGGCTTGACCCGAAGACCCGCGAAGCGAGGGCGATATGGCTTTTTCGTCAAACGAAATGGATGAAATAATAAACGACTTCGTCACCGAATCGACCGAGGCGCTTGAGTCTTTAAGCCAGAAATTCGTGGAGCTTGAGAAAAGACCCGGCGATACGACGCTTTTAAATGATATTTTCCGGTCAGTTCATACGACAAAGGGCGCTGCTGGTTTCCTCGGCTTTCAGCAGATGGTCGATGTCACTCATGTTACCGAGGACGTGCTTAATAAGCTCAGGAAAGGCGAGATGAATCTGACGCCTTTCATCATGGACTCGCTCCTGTTGTCCATAGACCTCATAAAAGTCCTTCTTTCAAATATTAAGGAGAGAAATAATAAGGAAGAGCATATCGCGCCGGTTATCAGCATCTTAAACGATATTTTAAAAGGGACCTTAGGGGAGTCTGCCACGGCGGACGAGAGTGCTGTCCCTCAGGATGCCCTGCCTGCCCCCAATGAAACCCCTGCGACTATTTTCAAGGTGCCCGATGAAGCGGGCCATTCAAGGGAGAAGGAACACAGCATAAGGGTGGATATCGACCGCCTGGATACGGTCCTGAACCTCGCCGGAGAGCTGGTGCTTTCCAGGAACCGGCTCATGAGGCTCGGCTCCAAAATAGGCGAGTGGGAAGCTGAAAGCGAGCTTTCCTCACAAATGGACGAGGCGATAGCCCAGTTAGACCTTGTGACTACGGACCTTCAGCTGGCCGTGATGAAGATACGGATGCAGCCCATCGCCAAGGTCTTCAATAAATTCCCGAGGATGGTAAGGGACCTCGCAAGACAAAACGACAAGGAAATAGAGCTTGTAATAAGCGGAGAGGAGACCGAGCTCGACAAGACCGTCATAGAAGAGATAGGCGATCCGCTGGTGCACCTTATAAGGAATTCAGCGGACCACGGCATGGAATCTCCCGAGGATAGGGTTGCGCGCGGTAAACCGAGGTGCGGCACCATTGCGCTCTCGGCATACCAGGAGGGCAGAAATATAATAGTTTCTGTAGGGGATGACGGCAGGGGGATCGATCCGGTCGCGGTCAAAAGGACCGCCGTCGAAAAGGGGCTCATATCCAGCGAAGACGCCGAAAAGATGAGCGATAGGGAGGCCCTGAACCTCATATTCATCCCGGGGTTCTCAACCGCCAAAAAAGTCAGTAACATCTCCGGCAGAGGCGTTGGTATGGATGTGGTCAAGACCAACATCACAAGGATTAACGGGACCATTTCAGTAGACTCGGAAGTGGGCAAGGGGACCAGGATAATCTTCAAGCTCCCGCTTACGCTTGCCATTATCCAGGCCCTGACGGTCGAGGCAGGCGGAGAGGTATATGGCATCCCGCTTTCCACGGTTATAGAGAATATAAGGGTAAACGACGCCGACATAAGGACGATCGAGGGCCAGGAAGTCATTAACATTCGGGACAAGGTATTCCCTGTTGTAAGGCTGGAAGCGCTCACGTCGGCCAATCCTTCAATTAGTAAAAAAGAGTGGAAGTACATAGTGATCATTTGTCTCGGAGAGCGGCGGGTCGGTCTCCTTGTGGACGCTCTTCACGGTCAGGAAGAGATCGTGATGAAGTCCATGGGCGAATATCTCAGGGGGACCGAAGGGGTTGCGGGAGCGTGCATTACGGGCGACGGAAATGTCATTCTGGTTCTCGACGTAGCCGGACTGATGGAGTCTCACAAAAGATCTTACGCCGAAGCAATATGAGGTAGAAAGTGTCAAAGATTAGAGTGCTTATCGTCGACGATTCAGCGTTCATGAGGCGCGTAATAAAGCAGATGCTGGAGACAGACCCGGACATCCAGGCCGTAGGAACGGCAAGGGACGGACAGGAAGGGGTGGAGATGGCGCTGTCCCTGACTCCGGACGTGATCACGATGGACGTCGAGATGCCGAGGATGGACGGGCTTGAGGCCACCGAAATCATAATGGAGAAGCTTCCCACGCCGATAATCATCGTGAGTTCCCTGACCCAAGAGGGAGCAAAGGCGACGTTCGATGCCCTTGACAGAGGGGCGGCCGATTATATCTCCAAGAATCTTACCACTTCCGCCTTCGACATGACGAAGATCCAGGACGATCTGATAGCAAAGGTCAGGGCCATCGGGCGAAAAAAAAATAGGCTTCTGGGCATAAGGAGGTTCAAGAAACCGACGCCTCCTCTGGCTATTCCCAAGAAGGGGTTCGCCACACAGAAGATAAGCTTTGTCGCGATAGGCGCTTCAACTGGCGGGCCAAGGGCCATTCAGGAAGTGCTGTCCCATCTGCCCGGCGATCTGACGACACCAATGCTCGTTGCGGTCCATATGCCAAAGGCCTTTACGAGGGCTTTTGCCGAGAGGCTTAACGCGCTGACCGAGCTCCCGGTGAAGGA
>DAIDBB010000498.1 GCA_027310325.1 bacterium
CGGTTCGCGATAAGGGAAGGCGGAAGGACCGTAGGCGCAGGGGTAGTGACAAAGATAATAGCTTAGAGCCTGAGGGTTACAGCCCTGAGGAAGATAGGGGATTAGCCCCAGGAGGAATTGATGAGGGACATCATTACACTTGCCTGTACCGAGTGCAAGCGTCGGAATTACTCTACTACAAAGAACAAGAAGACGATCCCTGACAGATTGGAGATCAAGAAGTTCTGCAAGTTCTGCAGGAAGCACACGGTCCATAAGGAGACAAAATAGCCCAAAAGGACGGGTCCTTGTGTCCTGTCTTTAATAGGATTCAACAGGCCAGTAGCTCTAACGGCTAGAGCGGCGGTCTCCAAAACCGCAAGTTGGGGGTTCGAATCCCTCCTGGCCTGCCAATTTTTCATGAGCGTTCGGGGGCCGGGGATGCGGAGGTGGAGGGGCCTGCAGGGGTTGGACAGTCTTCTATTACATCGGGTTGCGGAGAAAATGGAAAAAATAGACAAGGCAAAGCAGTTCTTCTCGGAGGCGAAACAGGAGCTCAAAAAAGTAAGCTGGCCTTCCAGGCAACAGACTATTACGTCCACGTGGGTAGTGTTTGCAGTTACCGCCGTGCTGGCGATATTCCTGGGATTGGTCGACCTTGTTCTTTCAAAACTGGTCACCTACATTATAAGATGAGGTAATATGGGGAAAAAGTGGTATGTAGTGCATACGTATTCGGGGTATGAGAACAAGGTCAAGTCGTCCATTGAAGAGAAGATAAAGCAGACCGGGAAGGAGGAGCTTTTCGGCGAGATCCTCGTCCCTTCGGAGAAGGTCGTTGACATGATAAAGGGCGTCAAGCGGACGACTTCGAGGAAGTTTTTCCCGGGTTACATATTGATAAACATGGAACTCAACGACGAGACGTGGCACCTCGTAAAGGGTATCCCGAAGGTAACGGGCTTTGTCGGTGGACAGGAAGCCCCTCCGACCATCTCAGAGGAAGAGGTGAGGAAGATCACCCGCCAGATGGAAGAAGGCGCCGTGAGGCCGAAACCCAAGGTGCTGTTCGAGCGCGGCGAGAACGTCAGGGTCGTTGACGGGCCTTTCACCAATTTTACCGGGATAGTGGAAGAGGTGAAGCCCGAGAAGGGTAAGTTGAGGGTGCTTGTGAGCATCTTCGGCAGGGCCACACCGGTTGAGCTCGATTTCGTGCAGGTGGAAAAGTCGTAAGAGTCGAGGACGCCGGGCCTTTTGCAGAGCGGCCGGACAGGTAAATAAACCCGTAGGGATAGAGAGGTAGTTCATATGGCAAAAAAGATAACAGGTCAGATTAAGTTGCAGATACCGGCTGGAAAGGCCAATCCGTCGCCCCCGGTGGGTCCTGCGCTTGGACAGCACGGCGTGAATATAATGGAGTTCTGCAAGACCTTCAACGCGAGGACGCAGTCTCAGGAAGGCATGGTAATACCCGTAGTCATTACCGTATACGCGGACAGGTCATTTTCCTTCGTCACGAAGACCCCTCCGGCCTCGGTGCTTCTTCTTAAGGCCGCTAAAGTTGAGAAGGGCTCGAAGGAGCCGAACAAGGAAAAGGTCGGAAAGGTCACAAAAAAGCAGGTAGAAGAGATCGCGAAGCTTAAGATGCCGGATATTACGGCCGGAAGCCTTGAAGCGGCCGTTAAGACCATCGAAGGCACCGCGAGAAGCATGGGAATCACGGTGGAGGGTTAGCGAAAATGGGTAAAAAGTACGAAGCGGCGAAAGCCAAAGTTGAGGAAAACCGCACTTACGAGCTCGTTGAAGGGTTCAAGGTCCTGCCCGGCACGGTAGTAGCCAAGTTCGACGAGACTGTAGAGGTATCGGGTCGCCTGGGGGTAGACCCGAAGCATCCGGAGCAGATGGTCAGGGGCACGGTGGTGCTGCCGCACGGAATAGGGAAAAAGGTCAGGGTCCTTGTCTTCGCAAAGGGCGAGAAGGAAGCTGAGGCTAAAGAGGCCGGGGCCGACTTCACCGGCGCTGAAGACCTCATCGATAAGGTAAACAAGGGCTGGCTTGACTTCGACGCCGTGGTCGCCACACCTGACATCATGGGCGCCGTTGGAAAGCTCGGAAAGGTCCTCGGACCTAGGGGCCTTATGCCCAACCCCAAGCTCGGCACCGTCACCTTTGACGTAAAAAAGGCGGTCTCGGACCTTAAGGCCGGCAAGGTGGAGTACAGGGTCGACAAGGCGGGAAACATCCATGTGCCGGTCGGCAAGGCCTCGTTCGGGTCGGACAAGCTCAGGGAGAATTTCATGGCCCTGATGGACGCCATCATCAAGGCAAAGCCGGCTTCCAGCAAGGGAACTTACCTTAGAAGCCTTTTTGTATCGACTACGATGGGGCCGAGCATTAGGCTTAATCCCGTCGAAGTAAGGAACATGTTCAAGTAATACCCCGCCCGCGGGGCGGTTCTATTTTTATAAAAAAGTCGAATAGGTCAGAGACAGCAGGGGCCGATGCGTGGCAGACATCGGCTTAAACATCCTACCGAGACCTGGGTCATAAAGGCGATTTTTTTCCGGCGGCCACTCTTTGGCGTCCGAACGCCGCTTTTAGCTCATGCTCTCTTCTGTCTTTTGATATTAAGGACGGAAAGGAGGAGATAGGGTCGATGAGATTGGACAGGCAAAAGAAAACGGAGCTTATCGAGGACGTTCAGGATAAGTTCAAAAGGGCGAAAGCGACCTTCATAGCCGAATATAAGGGCATAAAGGCCGTTGAGATGAACGAAATAAGGAAGGCCCTGAGGGAAGCGTCGATAGACCTCAAGATCGTAAGGAATACACTTGCAAGGCGCGCCATAAAGGGTACTGAGCTCGAGCACATCTCCGGGGAACTTACCGGTTCCACCGCCATAGCGTTCAGCTACAAGGACGCGGCGCAGGCGGCCAAGGCGCTTACGCAGTTCGCCAAGGATACCCCGAACCTTAAACTTAAGATGGGCACCCTCGGGGCGAAGGTGCTCAGCCTCGATGAGATAAAGGGCCTCGCGGAGCTCCCGCCGAGGGAAGTTCTTCTCGGCAAGTTCCTGGGCTCGCTGAAGAGCCCGTCTACGGGGCTTGTTGGGGTCTTGAGCGGAGTGCCGAGGAAGTTCCTCTACGCGCTTAACGCGATCCAGAAGAAAAAAGCCGCTGAGCAGCCGGCTTAAAAATATTCCAACAATTTAAAAGGACATAAGGAGGGTAAGATGGCGGACATAAAGAAAGAAGACGTTGTAAAATATATAGAAAGCATGACGGTACTTGAACTTGCCGAACTCGTAAAGGAGCTTGAAGAGAAGTTCGGCGTTTCGGCTGCGGCGCCCGTTGCGGTCGCGGCGGTCGGCGCACCGGCCGGCGGAGCGGCCCCTGCCGCGGCTGAAAAGACCGAGTTCAACGTGATCCTTAAGGACGCGGGCGCTGAGAAGATAAAGGTCATCAAGGAAGTAAGGGCCATAACCGGCCTGGGCCTCAAAGAGGCGAAGGACCTCGTTGAAGGCGCCCCGAAGACCCTGAAGGAAGGTGTGTCGAAGGACGAAGCCGAGAAGATCAAGAAGCAGGTCGAAAGCGCAGGCGCGAAGGTCGAGATCCAGTAGACGGTGCCAGCGTTGGATCCGGATATAGAAAGGCGCCTTTGGAAAGACGCCGGTGACGCGCTGAGCGCGCGTCATATGAATCGAATCAGCCCGCCGCTGCCACGGCGGGCGATTCTACTGTAGGATTCTAAATCAAGGAGTAAATAAAATATGGCTTCCTCTCAATTAATGCCGGAAAAGATATTGAGGAAGGATTATTCTCGTATCGGCAAGGTCGTAAGCATGCCGAACCTGATCGAGGTCCAGAAGAAATCATTCGTGCAGTTCCTCCAGCTCGACGCCAAGCCGGAAGAAAGGGCTGACGTGGGACTTCAGGCGGTTTTTAAGAGCGCTTTTCCAATAAAGGACTTCAGCGGCAACGCCTCCCTTGAGTTTGTAAAATACTCTCTGCTTGAGCCCAAGTACACGGTCGACGAATGCCACCAGAAGGGCATGACCTACGCCTCCCCGATAAAGATCCTGGTGCGTCTCATCATGTGGGACAAGGACCTTGAGACCGGCGCCCAAAGCATCCGCGACATAAAGGAGCAGGAGGTATACTTCGGCGAGATCCCGCTCATGACGGATAACGGGAGCTTTATTATTAACGGAACCGAAAGGGTAATCGTAAGCCAACTCCACAGGTCTCCCGGCGTTTTCTTCGAATTTGAGAAGCCGAAGGGATTTACGGGCAAGGTCCTATATACGGCCCGAGTCATCCCGTACCACGGCTCCTGGCTCGATTTTGAATTTGACCAGAAAGACTGGCTCTATGTCCGCATAGATAAAAGAAGGAAGATGCCGGCCACGATCCTCCTTAAGGCTCTCGGATATTCGGTGGAGGAGATGCTCAATTATTTCTATCCGAGCGAGGACATAGTACTTGACGGCAAAAAGATTCTTAAAAGCGTTGAACCGGATTATCTCGTCGGACAAAAGGCAAGCCGTGACATTAAGGACCCTGAGACGAACGAGATAATAGTAAGGAAGGACAGAAAATTCACAAGGCTCGTCATAAAGAAACTCGTTTCAGCGGGCGTCAAATTCATACCTGTCGAGGTCGAGGACATAGTCGGAAGGGTGGCCTCCCGCGATATCGTCGACCCCAAGACGGGCGAAGTGATACTTGAATGCAACCAGGTGCTTTCCCGGGAGAAGCTCGACGAGATCTCGTTGCGCAACATCACGGGCTTCAAGCTCCTCCTCATAGAGGCCATGGGATCGTTTTTCAGGGATACCCTTTTAAACGATCGTATCGGCAACGAGGAGACGAAGGCGATAGTCGAGTACAGGAAGGAAAACCCCGATAGCTCCGTCACCAATATGACGCTTAACTCGAGGATCGAGATATACAAGAGGCTTAAGCCCGGGGACCTGCCTACGGTAGATACGACGAACGCGTTCTTCCAGGACCTCTTTTTCACCCCCGAGAGGTACGACCTTTCCAGGGTCGGCAGATTAAAACTTAACCGAAAGCTCGGTTTTGACGTCGCCCTTGAACATACGACACTGAGGAAAGAGGATATACTCGAGGTCGTCCGCTACCTAATACTGTTGAGGAACGGGCAGGGTACCGTCGATGACATCGACCACCTCGGCAA